>JBIKRP010000019.1:0-13097 GCA_044349145.1 Flavobacterium sp. | reverse complement strand
ACCAGTAAACAAATGCGCAAAAACCAATTCCGCCACACTTTCCGAAGAAGACGCAGGCGTATTAATGACATGCACACCTTTAGAACGGGCATATTCCACATCAATGTTATCCATTCCAACACCACCACGACCAATAATCTTTAGTCCTGGACAAGCGTCAATTATATCTTTTCTCACCTTGGTGGCACTTCTGACCAAAACGACACTCACGTTGTTCGCATTCACATAATTGGCTACCTGTTCTTGCGCTACTTTGGTTGTAATCACTTCAAATCCACCTTTTTCTAAAGCCATTCTACCGCTTTCAGAAATTCCATCATTGGCTAATACTTTCATTATTGTTTAATCGTTTAATTGTTTAATCGTTTTTTCTAGAAGCTAATCCTGCTATCCGTTCCAATCTTTTTTGTTTTTTTTGTCACCCTGAGCGCAGTCGAAGGGCTTTTTCGTACAAACAAAAAAGGATTTCCGCTGCTATCAGGGCTAGGGCACTCCATTAATTATCACCCGAGGCGCAGCCGAATTATATGTAGCGCAGCGGAATAAATTATCAATTGTCAATTATCAATTGTCAATTAATTAAAACTTCATTCCCGAAACTTTGCTTTCAAAATCCTGCATCACATCAACTAAGACTTGCACGCTTTCTATCGGCAGCGCATTATACATCGATGCTCTATAACCACCCACCGAACGGTGTCCGGTAATTCCAGAAATGCCCGCTTCTTTCCACAACGTATCAAAAATTGACGTGTGTGCTTCGTTTTCTAACAAGAAAGTCGCGTTCATTGCCGAACGATCTTCTTTTGCTACCGTTCCTTTGAAGTATGGATTTCTATCAATTTCCGTGTATAACAATTCCGCTTTGGCGTTATTCTCAATTTCAATCGCTGCAACACCACCTTTTTCTTGCAACCATTGCATGGTTAATAAAGACGCGTAAACAGGAAATACAGGGGGTGTATTATACATACTTTCCGCTTTGATATGTTTTTGATAATCTAAAATCGCTGGAATAGAACGTCCAGTTTTTCCAAGAATTTCTTCTTTAACGATGACCAACGTTGTTCCCGCTGGACCCATATTCTTCTGTGCTCCGGCATAAATCAAGTCGAATTGCGTAAAGTCGATGACTCTTGAAAAAATATCCGAACTCATGTCGCAAACGACAGGTATATTGGTTTTCGGAAAACTTTTCATTTGCGTTCCAAAAATGGTGTTGTTGCTGGTACAGTGAAAATAATCTGCATCTGCGGGAATCACAAAATCTTTCGGAAGGTGCGTATAATTATCACTTTTTGACGACGCCACAACAACCGTTTCACCAAAAGCTTTGGCTTCAGTAATAGCATTGCTTGCCCAAGTTCCGGAATCGAGATACGCTGCTTTTCCATCGACTTTCATCAAGTTGTATGGCACCATTAAAAACTCTAAACTCGCGCCACCGCTCAAGAACAAAGCTTGATATCCTTTGCCTGTCAAACCCAATAGGTCTAACGCCAAAGCTCTCGCTTCTTCCATGATCGCAATAAATTCTTTGCTTCGGTGTGAAATTTCTAATATCGATAAGCCAGAGTTATTATAATCTAAAATCGCTTCCGCTGATTTTTCAAAAACTTCTTGTGGTAGTATGCACGGACCAGCACTGTAGTTATGCTTCTTCATTGTATCTGTTATCATAGTAAAAAAATTAAGGTGCAAATTTCGGCAATAGGGTTGTAATAACCGAGATTATTTGCAATTTATTCGTAGGATGTTATTAACAAAAACGTTGTAGTGAAGTAGTAAAATTTAGATTTTTGTCAAAAATGCGATAGTATCAATTCCATCCGCATAATCCCACAATGCTGGTTTTTGCGTTGTCCCAAACGGAATGCTGTTTTTGACTAAATCATTCGAAACGATGCATTGAATGCTATCTTGATCAGCGACCAAACGATTTTCAACTTCATTCAGGTTTTCGTAGTATTCATAAAACACACTCGAAATCGGCGAAGCATGGCTGGTGTCTTCTTTAATAGTTAGAAATCCGTTGTCCAACAATTTGAAATTACTCATCAAGAAAACCGCTTTATTATAGTCGTAATTGTTGGCGTATTTTTCATAATGAATCACATCTTGATATTCGAAAATGGCTTCGAAAAACTTCGAAAAATCGTAACCTTTTGGCACAAACAATTTTGAAACATTGCGACAACCCAAACCAAAATAGCGAAAAATATCGTCGCCCAATGCAATCAATTGTGCTGTGGTTTCCTGGCCGTTCAAAACCGCGACGGAATTTCTCGACTTGCGAATAATGCTGGGTTTGTCTTTGAAATAATATTCAAAATAGCGTGCGGTATTGTTGCTTCCCGTGGCAATTACGGCATCAAAATTCTCTAACTTTCCGTCGATGAAAGTGATTTTATTTTTCAAATCGGGTTCGACAGCAATCAAATAATTCGCTAATAAAGGCAACAAATGCTGGTCGTTGGATGAGGTCTTTACCAAGACTTGGTGTCCCGAAATCAAAACCGAAAGAAAATCGTGAAAACCTACTAAGGGAATGTTTCCCGCTAGAATTAATCCAACGGTCTTGTCTCCCTGAGCGCAGTCGAAGGGCCACTGATATCCAGCAAGCCATTGATTTAAATTAACTTCTGTCAACGCCTCCGCCCAAGACTGAATCGCAAAATAAACTTGCTCTTTGGTATACCAACCATTGTGCGATTGCGATAAGGCAATCAAATCTGTAAAAGCATCATAGAACAAATCATTGTGTAAAACGCCTGCATTTCTACTACTAGAATTTTCAGAAAATTGAGCTAAAAATTTCCCCAGTTCCACAAAAGCTTTTATTTTATCAATTTGTAACATTTGTTTACTTGTATATGAATAGATTTGATTGTAGTTTTGCGCAAAAATAAGCAATAGATTTAGGATATGGGATTTTTGAATTGGGATTTTAAATTCCAAGTCAAATCTGAAATTCAAAATCTAAAATCGTACATCAAAATGGCAATAATTATTACAGACGAATGTATCAATTGCGGCGCTTGTGAACCAGAATGTCCAAACACCGCAATCTATGAAGGAGCAGACGATTGGCGTTATAAAGACGGAACGAAATTAAAGGGTAAAGTAATTTTACCTGACGGAAGTGAAGTCGATTCAGAAGCTGCTCAAACCCCAATTTCAGACGATATCTATTATATTGTTCCGGGGAAATGTACGGAATGCAAAGGGTTTCATGATGAGCCGCAGTGCGCTGCTGTTTGTCCAGTAGACTGTTGTATTCCCGACGATAATCACGTAGAAAGCGAAGAGACACTGTTGAACAGGCAAGCTTTTCTTCACAATGAATAAAAAGAATCTCGAAATTTAATTTCGAGATTTTTTTTTGAAGTATTTGCAATATTTTATTATTTTTAGCCGAATTGTTATTTTGCTTTAGGTATTATATGTATTCTTTTTTTAGTAGGTTTGTTAAAATTGAATGATTTATGTGGAAAACAGTATTGGTCTTGTTTTTAATGATCAGTTCATTGCCAGCTTTTTCTCAAAAAGTGGATAAGATTATTGTCATGAAGGATCAGGAAACAAATCTTCCGATTGAGGACGCAACTGTAACGATTGTTAAAACACGTCAAAACTTATTGAGTAACAAGGATGGCATCGTGTCGTTTGAGCTAACCGGAGCGTCCAATATTCAGATTCGTCATTCGTCCTATTTAGGAATTACGGTCAGATCTGTAATGCTGAAAGATGATTCGACGGTTATTTATCTTCGAAGTAATGTTAATGATTTAGAAGAGATTGTCGTAACGAAAAAACATCCTCAGAAAATTCTCGCTTCTTTAATTGAAAATTCAAAAAAACAGCTTACAATTCCGGGTAGATTAAAAGTCTATTCGCGCGAGTTTTTTAAACTCAATGGGAAGTATTCGTATTATAATGATGGCTTGATGAATTTCCAATTAATGGATAAATCAAAAAAAGCGAAAACGGTTTTGTTGGTCGAGCAAAATCGCTCAAAAAGTCTAATCGAGGAAGAAATTTCCGCTGATTTATTGGGGTATAATCTCAATGATATTATGGAAAATTACTATAACTTTAAGTATTTAAATCTGCTTTTAACTGCGAATGCAAAAAAAGAGTACGACTTTGTTATTAAAGTATACTCAAAGAACAAAGAATATAATCTAATTAGTGCCGTGCCTTTAGATACAGCAAATGGATTGGTAGATGATTTTTCAATTATCTATGATCCGAAAAAGAAGATAATCTTGGAAGTAAGTTCTTTTGTTTCGCCAATAGTTTTATCCAAGATAAAAGAGAAGACTAGTAATGGCTCTAAGAATATCAATAAGTCATCATTCAAAACAATCTACAAAACGCACAATAGCGATTACTATTTATTAAGTTCAAAAGAAGAGATTGGTTTTGAAAAAATAGATAAGAACCATACAAAAGACATCGAAGTGCGTAATTACTTTTTGACAACTAACTTTAGTACGCAGCACTACGAATATAAAGACACTGAAGTCTATAAAGACAAAACGCTCTACAATAAGGCGGATGTTATTTTGACTGATTATTGGAATGACTCAGGGCTTACAGCTACAGCGGAGGAAAATCAAATCGTGAATTATCTCGAAAAAGTACAAGAATAAGCAAAAATTCTTCGCCACATTTTTTTTCTGCGACGGGACATTATTCTGCCATTCAATACAATTTTAACCTTATATTTGCACACTTTTTAAAATAAGCCACCAAAATGAAAGCAGGAATTGTCGGATTACCCAACGTAGGAAAATCAACTTTATTCAATTGTTTGTCAAACGCCAAAGCACAAAGTGCTAACTTTCCGTTTTGTACCATCGAACCGAATATTGGTGTGGTAAACGTGCCAGACCCAAGAATTGAAAAATTAGAAGCATTGGTAAAGCCTGAACGCGTTCAAATGGCAACGGTGGATATCGTTGATATTGCTGGACTAGTGAAAGGAGCGAGTAAAGGAGAAGGTTTGGGAAATCAATTTCTTGGAAATATTAGAGAATGTAACGCGATTATTCATGTTTTACGCTGTTTTGACAACGACAATATTGTGCATGTGGATGGTAATGTAAACCCCATTCGCGACAAAGAAACCATCGATATCGAATTGCAACTCAAAGATCTAGAAACGGTTGATAAACGTCTCGAAAAAGTAAAGCGTGCCGCCAAAACTGGAAACAAAGAGGCGCAAGTGGAAGAAGCTTTTTTAAATAGAATTCGCGAAGCTTTATTGCAAGCCAAATCAGCAAGAACAGTTGAACCAAAGAATTTTGACGAAGAAGAATTGATGGAAAACTTTCAATTGATTACTTCAAAACCAGTGCTGTATGTCTGCAATGTCGATGAAGGTTCCGCAGTCAACGGAAACAAATACGTAGACCAAGTACGCGAATTGGTAAAAGACGAAAATGCGGAAATTATCGTTTTGGCCGTAGGAACGGAAGCCGATATCACCGAACTCGAAACTTACGAAGAGCGTAAAATGTTTCTTGAAGATTTAGGACTGCAAGAACCAGGAGCGTCAGTTCTTATTCGCGCCGCTTACAAATTACTAAAACAGCAAACTTATTTTACCGCTGGTGTTAAAGAAGTGCGTGCTTGGACCATCAACATTGGTGCAACAGCGCCGCAAGCTGCAGGTGTTATTCACACTGATTTCGAAAAAGGATTTATTCGTGCCGAAGTAATCGCTTTCGATGATTATGTCACCTATGGTTCGGAATCAAAAGTAAAAGAAGCCGGTAAGTTGAGAGTAGAAGGGAAAGAATACATCGTAAAAGATGGAGATGTCATGCACTTCCGATTCAACGTTTAATCGACGAACGATCATATCCTATATAAATTAACCTAAACCTGTAAATTAATTACAGGTTTTTTTGTTTTTCTAAATTGCTTTGCTTTCCTTTATCTTCCAGAATAGATTAGAATATATAATTCTTTAAAACTGAATCTATGAATCTACAACAACTATTAATCAATGAAGTTAATGAGCAAAAAATAGTTTCAAATAATGATTCTTTTGATGCGAAAAACGCCGATTTAATCCTCGCCTTTGGACAAAGAACGTTACTCGAAAAAGTAAATCCCTACCATGGGTTGAAATCAAGTTTCCCGAATGCTCAAATTGTAATTTGTTCCTCCTCTGGACAAATATCCGATCAATGCACGATACAAAAAGAAATCGTCGCAACTGCCATCGATTTTGAAAAGACAACAATTAAAGCCTGCGAATTTGATATTGTTGATAATAACGACATCAATGATTTAGGTAAATTGATTAAAGATAAATTAAGTTCGTCCGACCTGAAATCAATACTGGTTTTGTCCGAAGGAACTCACATTAACGGAACGGAACTAATCAATGAATTAATCAAACAAACCGACAAACAAATTCCGATTTTTGGTGGTTTGGCGGGTGATGAATATGCATTTGAAAAGACGATTGTAGGTCTAAACAATGATGCAACCGTTGGAAAAATAGTGGCTGTCGGATTTTATGGTGACAACATTCATTTCGGTTACGGATCCGAAGGTGGTTGGGGCGATTTTGGTCCAGAACGCGAAGTGACAAAATCAGACAAAAATATATTATACAAAATCGGAGATCGTTCTGCTTTAGATTTATATAAAGAATACCTTGGCAAATACGCAGAGGAGTTGCCTGGCTCATCCCTCTATTTTCCGCTTTCGATGAGAGAAAATGGCGGCACTAGTTCCGTTGTTAGAACTATTTTGTCAATAGATGAAGTCAATAAATCGATGACTTTTGCAGGGAATATCCCCGAAGGTTCTTCCGTTCGCTTGATGAAAGGAAATACGGACAAATTAATAGATGCTTCCGCTACCGCAGCTTCTCATATTGCAAAGGAACCAAGTCAAAATATGCAGTTGGCACTTTTAGTAAGTTGTGTCGGAAGACGAATTGTACTCGGAGATAGAGTAGAAGAAGAGCTAGAAGTTGTCAAAGAAATTTTTGGTGATAAGACAATGTTATGTGGTTTCTATTCGTACGGGGAAATATCACCTACACTAGACAATGTATCATGTGAACTACACAATCAAACGATGACGATTGCTACTCTTTATGAAGCGTAAATAATGAACAAATCTCATCTCCATAGAAACCTCAAAAGACAACTCGATAAGTTTATGTCGGAGGAATTTATTGAGCAAAATCCAAATCTACTATCCTTTATTCAATCCGTCAACCAAACGTATTTAAATTACGAAAAAGATGCGGAGTTGTTCGAACAATCAGCGCGTTTGAATGATAAGGAATACAGCGAAATGAACGCTAAGTTGAAGGAGGAATTAGAAAAAAGAGTTTTCTTTCAAAAGAAATTAATTGATGCTATCAAACAACTCAACTCAGACGGTCAAGAATTGGACAATGAAGATAATCTTCTAGATTTATTGCATATTCTTCACAAAGAAATTGAAATTAAAGCCGAGTTTCAAAGACAATTATACGCCTCAATAGCTGACGCAGAAGAAGCTAACGAAGCCAAATCTGAGTTCCTATCCATTATGAGCCACGAGATTCGAACGCCGCTGAATGCCATTATCGGACTTATCTACATCATGGAAAAAGAAAATTCTTTGGAGAGTTTTCACGAAAATATCGAAGTACTTAAACATTCAGCTCAGAACTTATTTTTACTCATCAACAACATACTCGACTTTAGCAAAATTGAAGCAGGAAAAGTTGATATTGAAAAAATACCCTTTAATTTAGTCGATCTCGTAAAACAAATTGCGCGTTCTCTCGAAGCACGTGCCTCTGAGAATCTAAATACTATTAAAGTCAAAGTAGATCCCGATTTTATTCCAAATCTCATCAGCGACCCGTTGCGCATCACTCAAGTGATTACCAACTTGATTTCGAATGCAATTAAATTTACCCAAGACGGAAAAATCACCATTAAGTTGCATCAAATTATGGTGCACGAAAATATTTCCTCTTTCAAAATTGAAGTCATTGATACCGGAATCGGAATCGATAAAGACAAATTCCAGTCCATTTTTCAAAAATTTTCACAAGCCGAAACCAAGACGTCACGTCAATTTGGCGGTACAGGATTAGGATTGGTCATCACCAAAAAACTATTGAATTTACTCGGTTCAGATATCCAATTTGATAGCGAAATTGGCAAAGGTTCTGATTTCTACTTTATTCTGCATCTTCCCGTCGACGCCAAAGGAACGTCAGTGAATACCAATGACCTTCACGAAGATTACAAAGAAGAAAACCTCAAAGGATTACGCGTGTTGCTCGTAGAAGACAACATAATCAACACAAAAATCGCTCAAAAAATCATGAGTCAATGGGGCGTTATTGTCGATTGCGCGGAAAACGGATTGGTCGGTGTAGAAAAATTCAACGCCAATTCCTACGACGTGATTCTGATGGATCTTTCCATGCCGGTCATGGATGGTTATGATGCTACCATCGAAATCCGGAAAACCGATAAATTGATTCCTATTATTGCCCTGACGGCTTCGGCTTCGTTCGGTTACCTCGATCGCGCACTTCAAATCGGAATCAACGAATATATTATCAAACCATTCAACCCGAAAGAACTCAACATGAAGTTGGGTAAGTATTATTTGTACTAGTTTTTGGGCCCATTTCCAGCTGTTCATTCTAAGATTTTTCCAAAAACCCTTTTTTTGAAAGCCCCGAAAAGCGCTTCCGCTGGTCGCATTTTCAGGACAACAAAAAATAGCGTTTTTTACTAAAATGCTTTCCATTGCCATCTGGGGCAGGGTGCTCCCGAGCGCAGTCGAGGGATAAACAAGTAAAATCCCAAATTCCACCCGAGTCGCAATCATTTTTTTTGTCCTCCCGAGCGCAGTCGAGGGACAAACAAGCAGAAAATCCCAAATTCCAAAATCCCAAATTCCAAAATCCAATACCTAATACCCAAAACCCAAATTATGAATCCTAATTCCATCAACTATCAACCATCAACCATCAACTTTTTTGTCAATATCCTATTAATAACTTCTCTTTTTTCCACTTCCAAAATCTATTGAGATATGCTATATTAGCACGTTTCCATAAAACTTACTATGTCCGAACAAAATCAATATACCGAAGATAATATTCGCTCGCTCGATTGGAAAGAACACATCCGCATGCGACCGGGAATGTACATCGGAAAATTAGGCGACGGCTCGTCTCCTGATGACGGTATTTATATTCTGCTCAAAGAAGTCATCGACAACTGTATCGACGAGTTTGTGATGGGCTCCGGAAAAACCATCGAAGTGACCATCAAAGATAAAACCGTGTCGGTGCGTGATTACGGTCGAGGTATTCCGCTCGGGAAAGTTGTCGACGTGGTTTCTAAAATGAATACTGGTGGTAAGTACGATTCGCTTGCTTTCAAAAAGTCGGTGGGTTTAAATGGCGTCGGAACCAAAGCGGTCAACGCCTTGTCCAATTATTTCCGCGTCGAATCGGTTCGAGACGACAAACAAAAAGCGGCTGAATTCAATGGAGGAAATCTCGTGCTCGAAGAAGACATTGTCGAAACTACCAAACGCAAAGGAACCAAAGTCACTTTTACACCAGATGAATTGATTTTTAAGAATTACAAATTCCGAAACGAATATGTAATCAAAATGTTGAAGAATTATTGTTACCTCAATACGGGCTTAACGATTATTTACAACGGCGAAAAATTCTATTCGGACAATGGACTGAAAGATCTCCTCGACGAAAATATCGCGATTGAAGATATGGTGTATCCCATCATTCATCTTTTGGGCGACGATATCGAAGTGGCCATCACGCATAGCAAATCGCAATACAGCGAAGAATACCATTCGTTCGTAAACGGGCAAAATACGACACAAGGTGGAACGCATTTGGTGGCGTTTCGTGAGGCCATCGTCAAAACCATTCGGGAATTTTATAACAAAGGATTTGAACCTTCCGACATCCGAAAATCGATTGTAAGTGCGGTGAGTATTAAAGTCATGGAGCCTGTTTTTGAGTCGCAGACCAAAACCAAATTGGGTTCGACCGAAATGGGCTCAGAACCTGGAATGCCTTCGGTGCGTACGTTTATCAATGATTTTATAAAAAATAAATTAGATAATTTTTTACATAAGAATCCTGAAACAGCCGACTTGCTTTTGCGCAAGATTTTGCAAGCAGAACGCGAACGTAAGGAACTCTCTGGAATTCGAAAATTAGCTAAAGATCGTGCAAAGAAATCGAGTTTGCACAACAAGAAACTACGCGACTGTCGGGTGCATTTACCTGATGTTAAAAATCCACGGTATTTAGAAAGTACACTTTTTATCACTGAGGGAGATTCGGCTTCCGGATCGATTACGAAATCGCGAGATGTTAATACACAAGCCGTGTTTAGTTTGCGTGGAAAGCCATTGAATTCGTATGGCATGAGCAAAAAAATTGTTTACGAAAACGAGGAATTCAATTTATTGCAAGCGGCGTTAGACATCGAAGACGATATGGAAAATCTGCGTTACAACAACATCGTGATCGCGACCGATGCTGACGTCGATGGGATGCACATTCGCTTGTTGTTGATTACTTTTTTCTTGCAATTTTTCCCGGAATTAATCAAAGAAGGACATTTGTATATTTTGCAAACGCCTTTGTTTCGTGTTCGAAATAAAAAAGAAACCATCTATTGTTATTCGGATGAGGAACGACGTGATGCGATTGAAAAATTAAAACCAAAACCAGAAATCACACGATTCAAGGGATTGGGTGAAATTTCACCAGATGAATTTAAAAATTTCATTGGAGAAACGATACGACTCGACCCGATTATGATGGACAAAAACACCTCCGTAGAGCAACTATTGTCGTTCTATATGGGGAAAAACACACCGGACCGCCAGGATTTTATCATCAATAATTTGAAGGTAGAATTGGATACGGTGGAAGCGAATTAAATCAATGTCAACGGAGTGCCATAGCCCTGATAGAAGGGAAAATCCTTTTTTGTTTTTCGAAAAGCCCCTCGACTGCGCTCGGGGTGACAAAACAAAAAAGATTGGAATGATAGCAGGATTAGCTCCTAAATAAAATACTGATCAATAATCAGATTAAATGAAAGACGAAGAAAACGAAGATATCAACGACAACCTAGAAGAAGATGACGCTCAGGAAGAAGCCCAAGAGGAATTGGCTGATGCTGTGAGTCCTGCTGTTGAGCATCATTTCTACGAATACGACGAAGACGAAAACGATACGATTACTAAAGTCACCGGCATGTATAAAGACTGGTTTTTGGATTATGCGTCGTATGTAATTCTAGAGCGCGCGGTTCCTGCCATTGAAGATGGTTTCAAACCGGTGCAACGTCGGATCATGCATTCGCTTAAAGAACTGGATGACGGTCGATATAACAAAGTCGCTAATGTCGTTGGTCATACGATGCAATACCATCCGCACGGAGATGCCAGTATCGGCGATGCGATGGTGCAAATTGGTCAAAAGGAATTGCTGATTGATTGCCAAGGAAACTGGGGGAATATTCTCACCGGCGATGGCGCTGCAGCTTCGCGTTATATTGAGGCGCGTTTGTCGAAATTCGCTTTAGAGGTTTTGTACTCGCCGAAGATTACCGATTGGGGCGTTTCTTATGACGGTCGACGTGCGGAGCCGAACAATCTTCCAGTAAAATTTCCGTTGCTTTTGGCGCAAGGTGCTGAAGGAATTGCGGTGGGTTTGTCTACGAAAGTACTGCCGCATAATTTTAATGAATTGATTGATGCGTCGATTAAGATTTTAAAAGGCAAACCATTTCAAATCTTTCCGGATTTTCAAACCGCTGGAATTGCTGATATATCCAATTATAACGACGGTATGCGCGGCGGGCGTGTTCGTGTTCGCGCGAAGATTGGACAACTCGATAAAAACACGTTGGTCATTACGCAAATTCCGTTTTCGACCAACACCACAACATTGATCGATAGTATTTTGAAAGCCAACGAAAAAGGCAAAATCAAAATCAAGAAAATAGAAGACAATACCGCTGCGGAAGTTGAGATTTTAATTCATTTATATCCCGGCGTTTCTCCAGACAAAACCATCGATGCGCTTTTTGCTTTTACGGCTTGTGAAACGTCTGTCGCGCCTTTGGGTTGTGTGATTCAAGACAACAAACCTTTGTTTGTTGGCGTGTCGCATATGTTGAAAATATCGACGGAACGCACAGTGCAATTGCTCAAAAGTGAACTTGAAATTCAATTGAGTGAACTCGAAGAACAATGGCATTTCTTGTCGTTAGAACGTATTTTTATCGAGAATAGAATTTACCGTTTGATTGAAGAAGAAACCACCAAAGAAGGTGTGATTTCAGCCATCGACGAAGGATTGAAGCCTTTTATCAAACCTTTAAAAAGAGCCATTACCGAAGAAGATATTTTGCGTTTGACGGAAATCAAGATCATGCGTATTTCGAAATTCGATAGCAACAAAGCGCAAGACAAGATCGACGCTTTAGAAGGCGACATCAAGCAAGTCAAACACGATTTAGAACATTTGACTGATTTTGCCATTGCTTATTTCACGAAACTTAAAGACAAATACGGAAAAGGACGCGAGCGTCAAACCGAACTGCGTATTTTCGACGATATCGAAGCGACGAAAGTGGTGCTTCGGAATACCAAATTGTATGTGAATCGGGAAGAAGGTTTTATTGGAACTGGACTCAAAAAAGACGAGTACGTAACCGATTGCTCGGACATTGATGATGTTATTGTGTTCTTGCGCGACGGAAATATGATGATTTCGAAAGTCGATGATAAGAAGTTTGTTGGCAAAGACATTATTCACGTAGCGATTTTTGATAAAAGCGACAAGCGAACGATTTATAATATGATTTACCGCGATGGAAAATCAGGTCCGGCGTACATCAAACGATTTAATGTTTCGGGTGTGACGCGTGACAAATTGTATGATTTGACTAATGAAACCAAAGGTTCGCAGATATTGTATTTCACTTGTAATCCAAACGGAGAAGCGGAAGTCATTACCGTTTTGTTGCGTCAAGTGGGCAGCATCAAGAAAC
>JBIKRP010000263.1:0-3912 GCA_044349145.1 Flavobacterium sp. | reverse complement strand
TATGATTGAAAAAGAAATGAAGAAACCGACGAAGTAGTTTACTGTTGTAGGTTGTAAGTTGTAGGTTATGATTATCTAAATTACAACCATAAAATAAAATAAGAACGCCTGATGATAATTGGGCGTTTTTTTTGTTTAAGATGTAAATGAAATTCAATAAATATCTGAACCTACAATTTACCGGAGAACCAACCCACAACGTACAACCTACAACTCCAAACTAAAAAATATCCGGATCGCCTTTCCCTTCTCTTACCACTACAGGCTCATAACCTGACAAATCAATAATCGTTGACCCAATATTATCGCCGTAACCACCATCAATCACCAAATCGACTAGATTTTGCCATTTCTCGAAAATCAACTCTGGATCGGTAGAATATTCCAACACCTCATCCTCATCGTGGATAGAAGTCGACACAATCGGATTGCCCAACATCTTCACGATTTCTAAGGCTATGTTATTCGCTGGAACACGAATTCCAACGGTGGTTTTCTTTTTAAATTCTTTTGGTAAATTGTTATTTCCTGGCAAAATAAAAGTATACGGCCCAGGCAAAGATCGTTTCAAAATCTTGAAAGTCGAAGTATCAATTTGCTTCACATAATCCGATAAATTACTCAAATCATGACAAACAAAAGAGAAATTGGCTTTCTCTAATTTGATGCCTTTAATCTTGGCAATCCGCTCTAAAGCTTTGCTATTTGTAATATCGCAACCTAAACCGTACACCGTGTCTGTTGGATAAATGACCAAACCACCGTTGCGCAATACCTCAACAACTTTTTTAATCGCGGCTTCATTGGGTTTGTCTTCGTATATTTTGATGAATTGGGACATAGTTGAAAATTACAATTTTAGAAATTCCACCCGAGGCGCAGCCGAATTGAGCGGAGCTAAATTCCAATCAGGAATCCTTTTGAATGTATTTTGGTATTTGGTTTTTTAATATTGGAATTTGGTATTTTACTATTGGATTTTAACCTATAACATCAAGTTTCGCAAAACGCAGCAACAATTTCTTAATGCCGCCCACTTCAAACTTAATTTCTGCTTTTTTATCGCCGCCAACGCCTTCCAAATTGATGACTTCACCTTTGCCAAATCGTTCGTGCATGACGATATTTCCAACCGTCAACTTCGAGTCGAACAAATTCGCACCCGCAGGTGGATTTCCAGAAACTGGTTTTAGTTTTCTAATCGTCGCTGTTGGCTCTTCTCCATATTTCTTCGGTGGCGTGCCGCTGACTGGTTTTGCCAACCGCAACTTCGATTTATCAATATCGCCAAAGATATCATTGTCAATCATCGGTTTGTAGCGATAATTGGTTTCTTCAATCGATAAGTATTCTAAATATTGTCCGTCGATTTCTTCTATAAAACGTGATGGTTCACTATCCGTCAATTTTCCCCAACGGTAACGAGATTGCGCATAGGTTAAATACGCTTGTTTTTCGGCTCGAGTCAACGCTACATAAAACAAACGACGCTCTTCTTCCAATTCACTTCTTGTACTAATACTCATCGCACTGGGGAACAAATCTTCTTCCATACCGACGACAAAAACATACGGGAATTCCAATCCTTTTGCCAAGTGAATCGTCATCAACGCCACGCGATCATCATCGCCAGTATCTTTATCTAAATCAGTCGCCAGCGCCACATCTTCTAAAAACTCTGATAACGCGCCTCGAGCACCATCAATTTCTTTTTGTCCTTCGGTAAAATCTTTGATCCCGTTAAGCAATTCTTCGATGTTTTCAATACGCGCAATACCTTCTGGCGTTCCGTCTTTCTTCAACTCTTGCACCAATCCGGTCTTCTTCGTCACATGATCCGCCAAATAAAACGCATCTTGATTTTCATTAATCACTTGAAAACTCTGAATCATCGTCACAAAATCCTGCAATTTGGCTTTGGTTCCGGAATTCAATTTCAAATCGATTTTATCAATGTTTTGCATCACTTCAAACATCGAACGTTTGTAGTGATTGGCAGCAATCGTCAATTTTTCGACTGTCGTATCGCCAATCCCTCGCGCGGGATAATTAATCACACGAATCAACGCTTCTTCATCTTTCGGATTGATGACCAAACGCAAATAACACAAAACATCTTTGATTTCCTTTCTTTGATAAAAAGACAAACCGCCATAAATGCGATATGGAATATCTCGCTTTCGCAAAGCATCTTCCATCGATCGCGATTGCGCATTAGTTCGATACAAAATGGCAAACTGCCCATTCATCATTTGATGTTGCATCTTTTGTTCCCAGATTGTACTGGCGACATACCGACCTTCTTCGCTATCGGTAATACTGCGATGTACTTTGATTTTATTCCCCAAATCGTTGGCGGTCCAAACGACTTTATCCAAACGGGTTTTGTTTTTTTCGATGATGGAATTCGCGGCTTCGACAATATTCTTGGTCGACCGATAATTCTGCTCTAATCGATACGTTTTGACGTTATCGTAATCTTTCTGGAAATTCAAGATGTTGTTGATATTCGCCCCACGAAAAGCGTAAATACTCTGCGCATCATCGCCCACCACGCAAATGTTCTGAAATCGATCCGACAAAGCGCGAACAATCAAATATTGCGAGTGATTGGTATCTTGGTACTCATCAACCAAAATATAACGAAACCGATCTTGGTATTTCGCCAATACATCCGGAAAACGATTCAGCAGTTCATTGGTTTTAAGGAGCAAATCGTCAAAGTCCATGGCGCCTGCTTTGAAGCAACGCTCCACATAATTCTGATAAATTTCACCCAAACGCGGTTTCTTCGACATCGCATCTGATTCCTGCAATTCTGGGTTATTGAAATACGCTTTAACCGTAATCAGTGAATTTTTATAAGACGAAATTCTACTTAAAACCTGCTTTGGTTTGTAGATGTCTTTGTCCAATTGCATTTCTTTGATGATCGCCGAAATCAATCGAACACTATCTTGCGTATCATAAATCGTAAAGTTCGAAGGATAGCCTAGTTTATCCGCTTCAGAACGCAATATCCTGGCGAATACGGAGTGAAACGTTCCCATCCACAAATTCTTAGCTTCGTTGGTACCGACAATTTGCGCAATACGAGATTTCATTTCACGTGCGGCTTTATTGGTAAAGGTCAATGCCAGAATGCTAAACGCATCCACGCCCAAACTCATCAGATAGGCAATACGAACGGTGAGCACACGGGTCTTTCCTGAGCCAGCACCGGCAATAATAATCATCGGCCCATCTTTTTGGAGGACAGGTTGTTGTTGTGCTTCGTTAAGTTGACTGATGTGCTGTTGCATTTCTTTTAGGAATCTGAGTTCCTAAACTGACTCAGATTGAAAGCAAAAATAGGCAATTAGAGACGAAGATTAAGTACGAGTTTTCAACAATTATGAGAATATAATTATTCTGTTTCTTTGACTTCAATTGCAACTTTTTATCGAGAGGCAAGTACTATTTCTTCTAATGCAAATGGAACCTATTAAAACAAAAAAAAGTGCAAATAAATCTTTGCGCTTCTTTATCATATAAAACTATTATTATTCTTTCATGACCTTCTCAGTCACTTTAATTCCATTTTCAAATTCAATTTGTAAAATATACAGTCCTTTCGAGAAGTTTGCAATAGTGATCTGATTTTGATTTCCTTCATAAACTTTTTGACCAATTGAGTTGATCATCGAACAATTCTTTATTGTCTCCTTAGCGTCTATAGTAAGAAGTTCTGAAGCTGGGTTCGGAAAAATAGAATAGTCAACAAAAGTCGGCACTTCTGTTCCTAAAGGATTTGCAGTTCCCTGCAAGTATAATGATATCGGAAAATACCCTTCACCATTTACAAATTGAGCCGCTGGAACGGTAATTCTAAAATTGTGATTCCCAGCACTTAAAAGACCTATATTTATTTTT
>JBIKRP010000262.1:0-3924 GCA_044349145.1 Flavobacterium sp. | reverse complement strand
TTGATTCTCCAGTTGATTGTAGTCCAAATTGGTTAAGGCGTAATTGGTAAAATTAAATTCAGCCGCTGTATATATTCGACTTAAAAAGGCATTTTTTTCAGCACTTCCAATACTTAATACATTGAGTTTTTCCGGTTTTGAAATACTAAAGTACAACGCATTATCATAGGATAAACTGTTGTCTGTAATGCTTGCATAACCATTGAAATCGTCTTTTGGAATGGTGAATTTTACGATTTTTTCCTTCGATTCCATTTTAAAAATAGTCTTAGCAATCAGTTTTTCTTTATTGTATAAAGCCATTGGAAATTCTTTATTATCTTCTCCATAAGAAGTTAAATGAATTCCAATTTCATAAAAATTATCGAGCGTTTGTTCAATGAAAACGCTGTCAATTGCCACGTTATTCTTTTGTTCCGCTTTTGGAACGACAAAAATGGTATTCCAAGACTTGTCGATACTTTTGAGTTGCTTTGATTGCAAACCAATAACGTCCGAAATCACCACAACGTCTTTGTTTACATTGGATGGATGCGATTTTATTTTTGCCATCGCACTTTCTAATTGGAACGGCAATGGACTATAAGATAAATTTTGCAACTCTTTTTGAATCGATTTGACATCGGTATTCCAAAAGGTTTCTGAATTGGTTACTAATGAAAAAGTTTGATTCGCTGGAGCGTGTTCTAAAAGATCTTCAATAGCACGCTTAAGCAAAGCGCCTTTTTGACCTTTTGCTTGCATACTATACGAATTATCCAAAACAATATAGAGCTCGTTGTTGCTGTTCTTACTGTCTTTGGCAGCGAAAAAAGGTTGTGCAAAAGCGAGTATGATAAAGGTCAAAAGCAGTAATCTTGTCGCTAATAGCAACCATTTCTTTATTTTAGAACTCTTTCGGGTTTGTATGGAGATTTCTTTTAAAAATCGAACATTCGTAAAATATTCTTTTTTAAATCGACGCAATTGAAACAAGTGAACCAATATCGGAATAAGCAGTAAAAATAGGAAGTAAAGAATTTCCGGATGTTTGAATTGCATGCTTAATTTAGTTTACTTCACGGGACTTAATTGTCGTGGAGTTCAGTGATTTTTCAATTATCAAAAATAATAATCAATTATCAATTGTCAATTATCAATTATCAATTATTTCTTGTCTTTTCTTTTCTTGTCCCGCGTCTTCAACATATTTCTGTTCACCGATCCTGAGGTTTTCTTTTTTGTTTTAGATGGACCACCTAAATTGACTTTTTTATTCTTTTTTGCTTTTTCATGGAAAGCGCCTTCTCCGTCTAATTTTGGTTTTTTAAGCAAGAACTTTATCGGTTCTTTGTCTTTTTCTGGACCAATCAATTTTAGAGAAACTTCAACTTCTTCGGGAAAGTCAACGTTTTCAATTTCGAGATTCATCAGAACTTCTGCTTCCAATTTATATTCTTCTTCTCTTGCAGTATAAAAGCTAATCGCTGTTCCGAGAGCATCCGCACGACCCGTTCGACCAATTCTGTGCATGTACAATTCCGGAAACTCCGGCATTTCAAAATTGATCACGTGGGTAATGTCTGAAATATCTAAACCACGCGCCATAATATCGGTGGTGATAATGCCACGTAAATTTCCTTCCTGGAACGAAGCCATGGTATTCAGTCGGTAGTTCTGCGATTTGTTCGAGTGTATCACCCCGAATTGTCCTTCAAAAGTTTCCTCAATACTTTCGTGAAGCATGTCCGATATTTTCTTGTTGTTTACAAAAATTAAGACACGACTCATATTTTCATTTTCCGCTAACAGGTGTTTCAGCAGATTGATTTTTGTATTGAAGTTTTGTACTTTATATGACAATTGGGTAATGTTTGTCAACGGAGTTCCAGAGGCGGCTAAGCTCACTTCTTCAGGAAAATCGAAAAAGTCGTTGAGAACTGCGTCAACTTCATCCGTCATGGTGGCGGAAAAAAGAATGTTTTGACGTTTTGGTTTCATCATCGCTAAGATGGAAGTCAATTGTGGGCGGAAACCCAAATTTAACATTTCGTCAAATTCGTCAATCACCAACTTCGAAGTTTCGTCGAAGCGAATCACATTGTCTAGGGCTAAGTCCATCGTTCTTCCTGGTGTTCCAACAAGAATGTCGGTTCCCTGATATACTGCTGTTTTTTGCGTATTGATGTTTACACCACCATAAATTCCCAATGTTCGAACGGACATATATTGGGTTAGTTTTTCAACTTCTTCAACGACTTGAACCACCAATTCACGAGTTGGTACCAAGATGACAATTTTTGGAGTATGTGTTGGTGTAAATTTATAAAGTTTGAGAAGTGGTAATAAATAGGCAAAGGTCTTACCAGTTCCTGTCTGCGCAATGCCCATCATATCGCGTCCTGACATGATTACAGAAAATGATTTTTCTTGTATTGGCGTGGGTGTTGTAAAACCTAATTCATCGATGGCTTTTTGAACCGATTTTGGTAGATTGAATTGTTCGAAAGTGCTCATTAGGATTAAATTTGCGCAAAGGTAAGCTTTTTAAAGCATTAAGAACATTTTCGCAGAATTCTCTTCTAGAACTACTAGTTTGCCGGTATTGGATTCATCTGCATAAATTGATACACTGAAGCAGAAATTTCTTTGCTAATTTGAGGAAGCTGTTTGTAGTCTTTCCCAGCGGTCATAATAGTAAGCACGTAACAATTATTGTCAAGATAAATAATAGCAGATTCACTGAATTGTTGCCCATTAGCATCTCCAGCTTCACCAAACTTATGGATCACTTGGGTTCCTTTTGGCATTCCAGCGATCAATCCACGATTGAAATCGCATTGGCTTAGTAATTCTAAACCAATTTCAGAATTTTCTTTATTGAGGTAGGAACCATTGTACAAGGCTCTCATAAACAAAGAATAGTCTCGTGAAGAAATGGGATAGATCGGTGATTTCCAGTCGGGAATGGGTAAACCAAGATCCGTAAATACCTTGCCGAATACAGTAATATCAACATTATCGTTAAGCAAGCTGGTGGCTTGATTGTCGGAATATTTAATCATGTAAGTGAGTAATTCTCTAATTGTGTATTTTTTTCCAACTTGAATCGATTTGGAATTAAAATTAGTGTGTCGCTCCGTATCGTTTACTTTATCATAAGAAATAACGCGATCTAACGTACCGGGTTTTAGTTCATTCATTTTTAAGTAGGCGATGAGTTCAGGAACTTTCATCAATGAACCTGGAAGAAATTTTTCGTTTACGTTTGTTCCAGTCCAGCCATTGCCGTTGAATTCCTTTAAGAAAAATGAGGCTGAATTAAGAACGCCGATTTTCTTGTAATTTTCGATGATGCCTGTTACATTTTGTTTGAGCCCATTGAGATTTTCAGATTCGTATTTATCATCGACGAGCAAAATTGGATTTACGTACTTAAATCCAGCTAATCTTTGCACTTTATACGAACCGGTAGAAACTGCCGAGATATCATTTTGCGTTTCAGCATTCTTTTTTTTAGCGATATAATAATAAGTAAAAGCGTTGGACGCTAGCATGGAAAAGATAATAATTCCAAGAGATTTTTTGTTTTTGAGTAATTTCATCGTAAGTTAAGATTTTGTAAAAAATGCATTAGGGCGCTGCGAATTTAGTAAAACAAGCAATAGATAAACCTAGTGTTTTAAACAATTAACATTTTATTTACCCTACCTTAAAACGTGATTTTGTAGTAACTTTTTGGAAATAAGCAAAAAAGGAAACAAGTGGCTTTTCTAAAAATTTTCAAAAACACCCAATCCAAATAGTGCAAAATCATATTTTACAGGGTCGTTTTTGTCGAGTTTGCGAAGATTAGTGTCTAATTCTGACAGTGCTTTTCCGTCATTTTGTTTGCGTTCTAGCAATCCTAGTTTTCGCGCAACGTTACCAGAGTGGACGTCTAAA
>JBIKRP010000355.1:0-2949 GCA_044349145.1 Flavobacterium sp. | reverse complement strand
ATAAGTATACAACGCTATCGAAGTAATCCAAATAGTTAAAATCATTAGGAGTTTTTGTGTAGATAGGTTTTTATTCCACCCAATTATTGATGTTTTGGAAAACCAATTCAAATAATGATAGGTATAAGCAAAGGCAATAAACGTTTGAATTCTTATTATGAAACTTGAAGCAAAGTTGAACTCTGAAATAGGAATATCATTCAAGAGATGATTTAAAGAGGTGATAATATTTTTAAATCGGGTTTCTAAAAAAGCACTTTTAACCGATTCAGAGATTTGTCCAGGATATAAAAATGGATTGTAAAAAATAAAAAAAGGTACAATAACCAATATTATAATAGCTGCTACACCATAAACGGATGGATTTTTAAAGGTTCCAAAAACCATAAATAGTATCGTGAATAAATACACATGAATTAATGTAGGTAAAAAAATACCAATCATCACAAACGAAAAAGGGAAAAACTTAAAAAAAAGTATACCCAATACAAATGCTGCAAATAATGATATTAGAATCTTTTTTGTCTCTTTAAAGAAAACCAAACCAACCGAGAAAAACAAACTGGAAACAATTAAAAAACTGATCAACCATTTAGAATAAGAATATAAATAGCTTGACAAAAAAATATCAATTTTTAAATATTTAAAAAGAGAAATAGTAGTTATTAATACGGAAAGCACTAATAATATAAAGATGAACTTTTTGTCTTTGACAAAATAATCTTTTTGATGAAGCCAATTGATTTCGGTCAAATAATGTAATGGACCTAATACCGCATAAGAAAAAAGAAAAAGTTCAAAAGGAACTAGTATCGAAAGAAACAATGACAAAAAAATCAATACGATATTTAACAGATCAATTTTAACAGCTAAAGTCATAGTAATTTTTCTCAGATAAAAAAAAATCCCGACTTTCATCGGGATTCAATTCTATACTATTTTAATTTATGCTTTTTCAGCAATAATTTCGTAAGGCAATTCAACGATTACATCGCGGTGCAAACGAACATTAGCGGTATATTTACCTGTACGTTTAACGATTCCGCTGGTGATGAATTTTCTATCGATAGTTTGTCCAGCTTTTTCCAAAGCTTCAGCAATATCAATATTCGTGATAGAACCAAAAAGTTTCTCACCACCTGCTTTTGCAGAAATTTTGATTTCGATAGCTTTTAGAGTTTCAGCCAATGCTTTTGCATCGTTTACTACTTTCGCTTCTTTATGAGCTTTTTGCTTTAAGTTTTCAGCCAATACTTTTTTTGCAGAAGGCGTTGCCAAGTGAGCAAATCCTTGAGGAATTAAAAAGTTACGACCGTATCCTGCTTTTACAGCTACGATATCATCTTTGAAGCCTACGTTCTGTACGTCTTTCTTTAATATAATTTCCATAATTTCGCTTCTTTATTATTTTAGTAAATCAGCCACATATGGCATTAACGCTAAATGTCTAGCTCTTTTTACAGCTACTGACACTTTTCTTTGGTACTTTAATGAAGTTCCTGTTAAACGGCGTGGTAAGATTTTACCTTGTTCGTTTACGAATTTCAATAAGAAGTCTGCATCTTTATAATCAATATATTTGATTCCAGATTTTTTGAAACGGCAATACTTTTTAGTTTTGTTGGTTTCAATGTTTAGAGGTGTAAGATATCTGATATCTCCATCTTTTTTTCCTGAAGCGGATTGTTGTAGAGTTGCCATAGTTACGCTTTTACTGCTTTTAATTTAGTTCTTCTTCTTTCTGCCCAAGAGATGGCGTGTTTATCTAAACTTACAGTTAAGAAACGCATCACTCTTTCGTCACGTCTAAATTCAGTTTCAAATGCGATAAGCACTTCACCTGCTACTTTGAATTCGAATAAATGGTAAAACCCACTTTTCTTGTTTTGGATCTCATAGGCCATCTTTTTCAGACCCCAATCCTCTTTAGATATCATTTCTGCTCCTCTGGACGTAAGAAATTCTTCGAATTTGCTCACTGTTTCCTTTACCTGAACATCAGATAAAACGGGATTTAAAATGAAAACAGTTTCATAATGATTCATAATACTTATAGGTATAAATTTTAATAATTTTGCAAAAATAAACATTTTTTTTGAATAAACAAGAAAAATGCATTTTTTATCGTTTAAACGCAAAAAAAGCCGATAAAGATTAGGATGGTTCGAAAAAACAATTTACTTTCGTCATTCCAAATCTATAATAAATAAAATTATGAAACTAAATTGTGTTGTCGTAGATGATAGCTCCATCCAAAGGATGATCATCGCAAAGTTAGTGAATAATCATCCAAATTTACACTTAATTGGTGATTTTTCAAATGCAATCGAAGCAAAAAATTGCATGTCTGTTCATACCGTGGACTTAATATTTCTAGATATAGAGATGCCAGTCATTAGCGGTTTTGATTTTCTTGACGGTTTAAAAACAAAACCGCAAATCATTTTTATCACATCAAAGGCCGAGTACGCAATGAAAGCGTTCGATTATGATGCAACGGATTACCTACAAAAACCGATTGCGCTTGATCGTTTTAATGCTTCTGTAAAACGTGCGATGGATTTTCACATGTTGAAAAAAGAAAACCAAGAAGAAGAAGGTGAGCACATTTTTATTAAGAGTAATCTTAAAAAATTAAAAGTGTATACTTCTAAAATCAAATGGATTGAAGCTTTTGGGGACTATGTAAAAGTGGTAACAGAAGAAGATAGTAATTTAGTGCTATCAACAATGAAGTCTTTTGAGAAGGATTTATCCAAAGATAAGTTCATTCGCGTTCATAAGTCATACATTATTAATATTGATAAAGTAGAGAGGTTTAATAGTAAGTTTGCCGAAATCGGGATTACGAAAATTCCTTTAAGCAGAAACAAGAAAGAAGATCTTGTTCGCGCTTTAGCAATAGCTTAATAAAAATCAACATTCACAGCAACTTTGATTGCTCTGAAT
>JBIKRP010000018.1:0-13416 GCA_044349145.1 Flavobacterium sp. | reverse complement strand
TGATGCCCGCGATCTATTAATTCGTTCGCCAATTCAATATGTGGTGTCGTTTGATTAAAAACCGTTGCGTGATCAAAATGATCGACTATTTCCTCTTTGACAATCTTCTTTAGATCTGAAAAATCGATTACCATTCCGAATTTAACATTGCTTCGGTCTGAAATAGGCACTCCAATTACCGTTACAGATAACTTATAACTATGGCCATGCACATTTTTGCACTTTCCATCATAACCGTACAGAGCGTGACCAGTTTCAAAACTAAATTCTTTGGTTATTCTAATCTTACTCATTTGATAAAATTTGAAGCAAAGGTAATTACTTTTGAAATAACACTTGCTAGAATTTACAGCGACTATAAAATAAAAAAAGCCGCGTTAAGCGACTTTATTTAAGGTTGGTTTTTTACTAAAGATTTTCCTGAAATTCTTGGTTTTCATTTTTCTTCGCTGCTCTAACATTGATGACATTGTTATTTTCTTCAATTACAAATGCGACAAAATTGATATTCTCCGCATTACTAACGTTTGCAGGGATAGGAACCGAAAAATTGGTGGTAACGGTCTGATTGTAATTGGTGTTTGTAAGTGAATCACCCAATAGATTTGTTAATGAAGCCCGAAGAACATGATTGTGTTCAAAGTTAGGAATTGGGTTTATCGCACCATAAAAGTTGGAATAATTGACTTGTCTGTAAATTAGCTTGTCTTCTAAGACATAAACAACCAATTTCAAGTTTGAATAATTCTGAGCAAATTTAACTTTTACATCTAGATTAATGTTTCCATCAGCTACCGTTGAGTTCAATGCTAGACCTAAACCACAATTATTACTTGTCAAATTTAGTGCTTGTTGAACATTATTGACTTCAGGAAATGTCCACGTAGTGATTCGGTTTAATCGAGATTGTGGTAAAGCCAATTCACTATTAGGAGAAATCAAATTTTTGAGAGGACCTATGCCGTCAAAGTCATAAGGATCGTTACCATGATGTATGGCAACCGAAACAACTCGGTCAGACGCTTCCTTTGTTCTTTCAATGGCATAAGCAACACGGGCACAATTCCCACACCACGTGCCGGTGTAGTCTTCAATTAATACTTGTTTTTGAAAAAGGCCAGTAATTGGCGCTGCATCTACATTGTCATCGACTTTAATCGGACTATAAATCAGTGAGTTTTCACCACAGGACAAAAGAGAAAGCGTGAAAAAAAACACGCCAATAAAGTAATAATTTTTCATATCAAAAAATTAAAATTTTAAAATACAAATAAAACAAATTTTATTTTATTTTGATGATAATAATTTATTTATTTGTAGCTAAATCAATACTATCATGAAGAAATTTTATCTGCTGTTGTTATTTGCTAATTTTAGTGTTTTTGCCCAAAAACAACTCCCAAATTTAAGTTTAGCTAGTATTGAAGGTAAATCAATTTCTCTTAAAGCAGATTTTATAGAAAAAGATAAATTGTATGTTTTTTCTTTTTGGGCAACTTGGTGCACGCCCTGCATCAGCGAATTGGACGAGCTGAACGATTTGCAAGAAGAATGGAAGAAAAGTCTCAATTTTGAAATAATAGCGGTGTCTACGGATGATTCTAGAACCCAAAAAAGAGTTAAACCGCTAATAAATGGGAAAGGATGGGATTTTAAGGTGTTGCTAGACACCAATCAGGATTTCAAAAGAGCTTTATCAATTGTAAATATTCCTTATACTATTGTCGTTAAAAACAGCGAAATTGTTCATATTCAAAATGGTTACGTTCCCGGAAATGAAAAGGTATTGTTAGAGAAAATGAAAACACTTTAAGCAATGAAATTCAATATATTTATTTTCATGGTGTTAGTTGTTCATTGCGCCAATGCCCAAGATATTGTGAATCCTGAAAAAATAAATTTTTACGGAGGTTTTGAATCCAATTCTCAATGGTATTTGAACGACAAAGGGCTTAAAGTTGAACACCCAGAAACGCCTTTGCGTGCCAACAGCTATTTATTTGTGAATCTTAAGTACAAAGAATGGAATGCAGGAGTTCAAGGAGAATCTTATGAAGATGAGGCGCTGTTAAATTTTAATCCTCGATACGATAAAACCGATGTAGCCACCTATTTTTTACAATTTAAGAATGAAAAAATTGACCTTACAGCGGGTTATTTTTATGAGCAGTTTGGTAGTGGATTATTGTACAGAAGCTGGGAAGACAGAGCGCTAGGCATTAATAATTCGTTGCGTGGCGGCAGGGTGATTTTTAAACCGACGGAGTATTTCACTTTAAAGAGTATTTACGGGAGGCAAAGAACGGGTTTTGAGATTTCAAATAGTGAAATTTATGGTACTGATATCGAAATTGTTCTTTCAGATCTATTTAAAATGAAATCATCCGAGTTGTCATTGGGATTAACGTATGTTGGGCGTGAAGAAATTGTCGGGTCTATTGCTAATCCAAATTTCAATAGCTTAACCAATGGATATGCCGCAAGGCTAGATTTTTCACATAGTGGATTGTATTTCTCAACTGAGTACAATTACAAATCAAACGACGCTATAGTAGAAGTGCGCGAACAAATAGAAAATGATTTTATCAAACCAGGAAATGCATTGCTGATGAATGTTGGCTATTCAAAAAAAGGATTCGGAATCGATGGGACTTTCAGACGCCTTGAAAACATGGGATTTTTCTCTGAAAGAGATGCTAAAGGGAATGCGTTTAATGACAGGATTATGAATTTTGTTCCGAGTTTAACCAAGCAACATCACTACAATTTGGCGAATATCTACGTTTATCAAGCGCAACCGAATGTACTACTAGGAGATGAAACATTATTAAAGACAGGAGAAATAGGAGGTCAACTGGATGTCTTTTACAATTTTAAGAAAAAAACCTTTTTTGGTGGTAAGTACGGAAGTAAGTTGGCAATAAATCTTTCTAATTGGCATGCATTAGCAGGCACCTTTTACCTTCCAAAGAAAGATTATTCAACGGATTTTTTAAGTTTTGGAAAAAAATACTTTTCGGATTACAATATTGAATTCACCAAAAAATGGAATTCAAAAGTGCAGACTATTTTTACCTACATAAATCAGTATTATAACAAAAAGCTTATCGAGGAAACAGATGGCTTAGTCCGAACGAATATTTTGGGTGCCGAAGCAACTTATAAATTTAATGACTCAAAATCAATTCGAATCTTGGGAGAGCATATGTGGGCAGATTATGATAAAAAAAATTGGGCGGCATCAACTGTTGAGTTTAACTTGAATTCCAAACTTTCTTTCTTCACTGCCGATATGTATAATTACGGAAACGATGATCCGGAAGCAAGAAATCACTATTATAATGTAGGGGGTGCTTTTAGACAAAAATCTACTAGAATTGCTTTAAGTTATGGTAGACAAAGAGGAGGTTTGGTGTGCGTTGGTGGCGTTTGCCGTTTTGTTCCTGAAAGTTCAGGTGTGTCTTTGTCTTTGAATACAACTTTTTAATTTATATTTGCCAAAGATTGGGGGATTAGCTCATTTGGCTAGAGCGCTTGCCTGGCAGGCAAGAGGCGGTCGGTTCGAATCCGATATTCTCCACACTGATTATCAAAGCCTTACAGCAATGTAGGGCTTTTTTTATGGAATCTAAGTGGCGGTTTAGAGTGGAGTTAAGTACCACTCCATAGAAAAAAGGCTTTATTATCTATTCTAGAAAGTTACCACTATAACACAATGTTTGCCCATTCAATTATCTTAAAATCAAAGTGATAAATACAGTTAAATTTTATTAATACATTTGTCACTTGAAAAAAACATATTATGAAAAAAATATTCCTTCTAATTATTACGTTGTTTTTAACCGCTCAAACCATCAAAGCACAAACGGTTGTGTTGGATGCAAATGGTGTTACCATTAAATGGACTGGGACAACAGTGCCATCACCTTACTTCGTTCAAGCAAGCCCACGAGGGACATTGGAATGGTTTGCTATTGTTGATGATGGTGCTACTGGTATTATAAATGGTTATGCTCAGAATTTTCAATCGGCAATCACTTATTTTACACCACCGAGTACTTCAACACCTATTCCATTTAACAATATAGTAACAACTCTTGTCAATGATATGAGTGGTGTCTTTACTAGTTGTCCTACCTTTAACCAACCTGTTAGGTCTTGGGATGTAAGTAATGTATTTGATATGAATTTTATGTTTGGTAATGCTACCGCCTTCAACCAATCTATTAACTCTTGGAATGTTAGTAATGTATTAAATATGTCTAATATGTTTCAAAATGCTTACGCCTTTAACCAATCTATTAACTCTTGGAATGTGAGTAACGTATCGAATATGATTCAGATGTTTCATTATGCTACATCATTTAACAAACCTATTGGGTCTTGGAATGTGAGTAACGTGGAAAATATGAGTGAAATGTTAGCAGGTGCTGCCTCCTTTAACCAATCTATTGGGTCTTGGAACGTGAGTAATGTGACTAATATGATTGGTTTGTTTGCTGGTACTTCAGTCTTTAACCAACCTATTGGGTCTTGGAACGTGAGCAATGTCACTGCAATGGATGCTATGTTTTCTGGAGTACAGCTTTCTACTGCTAATTATGATGACTTACTATTAGGTTGGTCAACAATAAGTCCAAATGAAACTCCATTAAAACCAAATGTAGTTTTTTCGGGGGGTAATTCTAAATATTGTAACGGTGCAGCAGCACGAAGTTCTATAATTAGCTCCTATGGATGGACTATTTCAGATGGCGGTCTTGATTGTTCATTAGATTCAGAAGAATTTGATATAATTGTTTTAAAACTTTATCCTAACCCAGTTACAAGCGTCTTAAATGTACAAGTTGACTATAATCTTATAAATCAACCTTATTCCATAGTTGATGGTTTAGGTAGAGTTGTTTTGAGTGGTAGTCTTAACGAAGTTGATACCGCCATCAATGTAGAGCAATTATCAAAAGGCATTTATTATTTGAAGTTGTCAGATAGCAACGCAAGCAAGTTTATAAAGGAGTAAGAAATTGCCTTTGGGGCAAATTAAGCAATTAAAATATGCTTACTTAAAATTTAAGGCTTGCCATTTTATCCTTTCTTTTTAATAATAACTCTAAAAATGGCAAGACATATTAAAACGGTAAACTACTTTGCAATAAGGCTTATAATGATTTGATGTAAAATATCCTGATGCAAATTTTGCATCAAGAATTTTTTTCTAATTTTTGTAATTCTTCTAGTCAAAAAGATAAAATCAATAACGAAAGTGAGTTGATATGTGGTTTTTCCATGCATTTAAAAAAATTAGCATTCTTTTTTTATCTATAGATATAATTTATCGTACCTTTGAGCGTACAATTAGAAGTACAATTAAAAAACAGTATTATGAAAGCAGTATCCATTTCAACATTGAGAAAAAATATGAAAAACTATTTTGATGAAGTGTCTGAATCATCAGAAATGTTAGTAGTTTCAAGAAATGACGAAGATGATGCCGTTGTAATTATATCCCTAAAGGAATACAATTCAATGACAGAAACACAACATCTTTTATCTACTAAAGCAAATAGAAGAAGACTTACTGAATCTATACAACAAGCAGAAAAAGGCGAATTAAAGTCTTATAATTTTGATGAGTTAGAAACAGTTTAAGCATGCATATTAGCTTTACATCAAATGGTTGGGAAGATTTTGAATATTGGATAGATAACGACCCCGACAAAGTAACTAGGATTAAAGATTTAATAAAATCTATACGTCAAGACCCTTTTAGAGGATTAGGAAAACCAGAGCCTTTGAGATATGATTTAAAAGGATATTGGTCCAGAAGAATTACAAGCGAACATAGAATTGTTTATAAGGTTTCGGGCACAAAAGGTGTTGACCAAAAATGTGTAATACTACAATGTAGATTTCACTATGACGATTAAAAAAGTAAGCCTATTTTAAAATATAGATGCTACTATCTGTCAAGAGCTAACCGGTTCGATTCCAGTATTCTCAACAAAACTCTCGACAATTGTTGGGAGTTTTTTATTTGCCACAAATTCAAGAATAAAAGTAATATTTTTTCAAGAAGTAAAAATTAATATAGATTGGAGTTAACATTTAATTTGCATCGCCAGCAAAAAATCTAAAAATAGGCGCGCAATTGTATATTACCATTGTGAATCGTTTGGCTAGTTTCGCTCTTACGGGCTTGGTAGTTAATATTAATATCTAAATATTGGGTTAGATTTTTTTGTAATAACAGTCGCCAAGTCATATTTCTGCCCGGCTGCAAACCTTCTAGCATTTGAAAAGCAACAGGTGAATTAGGGTCTCCAGTGAAAGTGTTTTCATATAAAGAAAATTCGCCGTTCACCGTAAGTTTTTTTTCGCTAGCATAAGAGAATGAAGTTCCCAAGCGCGTTTGGTTTAGAAGTTCTTTCTGTCCAATTTGGTTTGCCTTATTGTAAATCTCGTAAAAAATATCCCAACTGGCGTTTTGAGAAAACAAATAGGAAATTTTAGGAGCCAATTGGTATCCATCAATTTTGAAATTTCTTGATTCGAAGTTCTCTACGAAAGAATTCGTTTTTATGGTTTTTCCGGTAAAGGCAAAGAGCCAGTATTTTTGAAGCAGATAGTCATATTGCAATTGATGCGAACTATTGTCGCTTTCTTGGGAGCCAAACGATAATAAGTTTTTCGCCTCATTTTTTATATAAGTGTATGTGACTGAATGTTTCTGTTTGCCACGGTTGTAAAAAAAGCTATTTCGAAAGCTAGTGCTTAACCCTAGTAGGTTATCCGCAGAATTTGAAAAAGGATTTAAATCAAAATTGTCGCCATTGCGTTCTATTTTTCTATCTATCAAAAAAGAAGTTTGATTGTAAAAATAGGATAGTATTTTCTTGAGTCCTTTTTCATTTTGCCATTGATTTGGATTTAAAGTAATCGATTCTGAAAATTTGTTTTGATGCGTTTTGACAAATATTTGATTGGGTAAGAATACACGGATGTACTTCGCTTGATCTGGGAAAGGTGCAATTTCAAACTCTTGTAGTTCTTGAGTGCCATTCCCATTGTAATCATTCCACGCATAAACTCCTTGACCAGGTTCTACTTCTAAATAGGTGAATTCTTGCTGTGGAATTGTCCCTGATGCGGTTTCATATGCGGTAGTGCTTTGAATCAACTGATTAAAAAAACGGTCATTATACAAGATTCTTGAGTTCAAAGAAGGTTCGTTTTCTCTTGTTTTATCGGCGTATTGTAGATTTCGATAATTTACGAAAACCGATAAATCGCTCTTTTCATTTTGAATCAATCTTGATTTCAAAAAATAGGATTGAGAAGTGTTGACTCTTCTCAAAACACTGTTTTGTAAACTGTCATTCGCACGATGTAAGTATCCTAGCTCTAAGTAGACCTTTGTACTGTCACCACGTCCCAAAAGTGCGCCATATTCAAAAAATCGCTGACTTAATGAAGTCAGTAATTGTGTTGGTTTTGTTTTTTCCTGATTGTCTTCCAAACGAATAGAAGAACCTACCCAATTTTTCTTGAAATGATACTTAATTTGAGATTGATTTCTCAAGAATTTTGAACTCGAAGCAGACCCATTACTACTCAAAAAACTACCTTTATTTTGAAAATTCCATTGGCTCAATTGAAAAGAGGTATACAAACTATGTCGGTTTCCATTAAAGTTTTTGCTAAAAGCCAGATTTTCAAATTGATAAGTAGCAATTCCTTTTTTTGGCAGTATAAATTCTAATCCTGTTGTGATGAAACTTTGATTTCCCACAGGTGCACTTAAGTTCCAGTCACGATCAAATTCAATCGTGTACAAACGCTCAATGGTTCTAAATTCTTTTTGCACATATTGATAGTTTGCAAACGCATCTAATTGCCAGCTTTTGGCAAACAAACGCTGCTTGGCATTGATTTTACCAGCCACGCCTTGATTGTCTTTGTCGTCTAATGAAGAAAAGAGGTTTAAGTCATTGTTACTAATAGCACCTTCAAAATCAATTATGGTTTTTTCGGAAGGATTTACTTTCCCAAAGACCGTCGCGATTTGAATTTTTGTTGGCGCAATTAATCGAATAACAGGCTCATAGTTTCCTTGCTTTATTCCATCAATGGGTTCGACATATTGGTAAATCTTCCCAATCGCGGCTGCATTCGACAAGATATAATTTCCTTGATTGTTGCCGACCAAAGTAAATCTAACATTGTACAAAACGTCGGTTGAATTGGTAGAGTACTCAAAGACTTCAACCAAATTGATAATGGTTTTTTTGTAGAGAATTTTGTTGGGTGAAAAATCGTCGATATAAGCAGACTGTGAAGTCATTAAATTGCTATCATCGCCGGCATCAACTAGTATTTGCGCTTGCTCTGCCGATAGATTTTGTTGCAGCGATTGATTCTTAATGTCATTTTCAGAATAAACAGTAGCGCCAAGACTCCACTTTTCTCTTTCGTGAGAGCCTCCAAAATAGGTTACTAATCGACTGTAATTTCGATCGGAAAACTGATACTCAACATTGATTCGCATCTCTGAAGTAATTGGAAATAATGAGGTAAAAATAATCTCTCCTGCATTGTAGTCGATCATATAATCATTGTTTTCACCTCGTTTTAAAAGTATACCATTGACGTATACTCTTTCTGAACCTGAAACGACTAGAATAAAAAGCTCTCCATTCGAACCTTGCAATTTATATGGACCTTGATTTCCTTCTTGTCCGACAAAAGTACTCTTGGCATACTGTCCTCTTACTAGTGCAGCTGAGGCGAAAATGTTAGTGGCGTTCCCCGCTTTGCCAAAGTTAAAATTGGTAGCGAGACCTTGCACTTTCTTATTGAAATTTAGAAATCGTTGTTTTCGATTTTCTAGAAATAAATCACCTGCACGAATATTCCATTTTTCGCTAAATAATTCGATAAATATTTGGTCAAATTCATCTAGTTTCTGAGAGTAACCGCTACTTTGCAAAGGAATATTACTGTCTTGAATTGATGCGCGAAGACTCACCTTATCCGATATTTTTCCGGTAATCTGCAAGTCCAAATTCGAATTCACAACGGCATTTTGATTGTTGCCAATACTGACGCCACGGGTAATGCTTCCCGAAGTGTTTAAGCCGTCAAACGGAACAAATTTCTTAAACGGATCGCGCGATACTTTATACAAGTCGTACAGCCCATTGTCGCTTTTTACTACACGGCTTGAGTCGTAGATGCTGTATTCTTTGGTTAGAAAAACTGGAAATTTCAGAAAACGAACGGTTAAGGTGTCTGAATTGAAAGCATAATTCTCTTTAAACACCAAAGTCCCTTTTTGGAAATTCATGCGGTACGTAGTAGTATCTACTTCTTCATTTTTGGCGTCTAAAAGTTTAAAGAAACTCGAATTAACGCTTGTAGAGTCAATCCGAATCGTGTCTCGTGTTGCAACAATTTTCTTCGACTTATATGGCGTTTCGACTTGCTGGGCTTGCAGACCAAGACAAAAAAAAGTGAGACCAATAAGAAGATATTTAAGCATAAAATATAAAACGTAATGACTTCAAAAGTAGTGTGTTTTATTGTAATTATTGAATTACAGCAGAGGAATCAAAGATTTATAAAGCATTGCTAAGAATTCAATTAATAAATCTAGAAATAAAAAAACCGCCTAATATTTTAGGCGGTTTATGTAATTATGAAAAAGTGATTGTCACACTATTTCTTGATGATTCTAATTGAACCCGTTTGCCCTTCTTTATTTTGATAAGAAAGGATATAAGTTCCAGAACTTAAATTAGAAAGATCTGCAGTATGATTTCCAATTGCAGCATTTTGCGATAGCACTGATTTACCGGTAACATCATATAACGAATATTGAATGTTTTTAGTAACTGTCATTTCCAATTCGTTTGCAACAATGTTAGACTTCAAGCTCACCCCTGATTGCGCTAATTGTGCAAAATCAGAGATTCCTAACGGAGATACATAGTGATAAGAAAATGAAACAGAATTTCCAATTTCAGCACCAGAACCATCCAATTGATAGAATCTAAGAGAGTAAGTTACAGGAAGATTCGTGTCAATTCCTGTATTCAAATTCAAGAAATGGTCAAAGTTTCCATTTTCGCCGTTGGCATCGATTATCGCTGGAAAATTTGGCGGATAAGAATTACCTGGAATAACCGTTGGTAAGCAAACGTCCCCCAAACACAACTGAACATTGGTCCCATCTGTATTGGTAAAACCTACCATCTGAGCCTTTACATTGATTGGCTCACTTGAATCATTATAAATCTTAATTCCTAAGTAAGACCCTGGTTCTTCTGCGACATCAAAAGTAAAGACGTCGCCATTATTGATAGGCGTCCCATCTAATTTTTTCAAGGTCATTTGTGCCGAAGCGACAAGTGAAAAAAGAGCTACAGTAGCTATGAAAATCTTTTTCATTTTATTCTTAGTTTAAAATAATTTTTTCTGTTGTAGTTGCGTTTTCGCTAGAAATTTTAGCAAGATAAACGCCTTTTTGTAATCCAGATAAGTCGATATTTTTATCTTTAGTAACATTTGTAGCAACAAAAACAACTTTTCCTGTTACATCAACAACACTAACATTTACAGAAGTTTCCGTGTTGATAGTAATGATTCCAGTAGAAGGATTTGGGTATAATTTTAAACTATCTAACTCAAAAGCACTTACAGAAAGTTGTGCTGTAGTCATTGCGTTTGGTCTAGCTAAAGTAGTCGTAAAATTATCGCCATCAACGAACACAACTGAAGCATTTGAACTGTCAAAAACTTCCAAACCATGTTGTGTAGTTCCTAAACCCCATCCGTCGCCATAAGAGTCTAATAGATTTATTGAATAACAGTCATTTGTCATCAAAGTAACATTTTGCGTTTTCGTAGTATTAGCATCAGCACCACCACCATTAGCATTACCTACATACGGACCGCCACTGGCTACAGTTACACCCGCACTATTTTTGATATTCCAAGTCATTTCTGTTGGGTAATTATCAGTGTAAATCTTTACAACAACATCAGTTGTCGCCTGACCAGCTACATCAACATCCATAGCGGCAGAGGCAAGAGTTGGATTCAAAACAGGATTTGAATTTGCGTTAGCAACTTCTACAGTATAGTTGGCAGTTGCATCAAACGAATAGCTATCAAAAGTTACATTTCTAGTGGTAAATCTTGGCATTGAGCCTGTATAGTTTTTTGTTGCAACCACAGTACCATTTTCTAATAAGTTTACAGTGGCTGTTGTAATTGTGTTTTCACCATAATTTCTCATTTTCGTTACCGCACTTCCTGTAGAAGTACAGAATGAGTTAGCATTTTCTAAAGCACCAACATTATTTTGAGTTCCAATCAAAGGAACACAATTAGTATTAAGATCAGTTCTAATAGCACTTGCGGTACGTCCTCCCACTTCATAAACTAATCCATTTGGACAAATTCTGAAAACGGTTGGGAAATAAGTAATTTGGTATAATGACCCCACATTACTACCATCGATAATTGGATAGTTTGTGCCAGCAACCCAATTTCCTTGAGTATTTGTTCCGGTTCCATTTAAGTCAGCAGAAGTTGTTGCTGCATCACCTTCGATGAATAGGACAACTACTTCATCAGATCCTTCAGGACCATATGCGGTAGTCAAGTCTTCTAATGCTTTTGAGTTATGAAGGTTCCAACATGGACCACACCAAGTGGCAGAAACATCAATAACAACCGTTTTCCCGGCTGCCAAATAAGTTGAAAGCGAGTGCGATACGCCATTAATGTCTGTTACAGTAAAATCAGGAGCAACGCTTCCATCTGCAATTTGCGCATTACCTTGAAAAGAAAGTAAAACGAGGGCAAAAAATAAAGTAATTTTTTTCATAAAATTGGGTTTTTAATAGGTTGAATTCTAGTTAATTGTAATAGCTAGCAAGTTTACGAATTATTGTTGATAAAAAAAACAATATTTCGTTTTTGCGATATGTTAAATCAAAAATTTTTATTATTATTTGTGATTTTTTACTCTTTCGTCACAATCTGCATCGTTTCGCGGCTGATTTGTTTCAACACCACAACTTTGTTTTCCTCCACGATTTGTGCCGCTTGCTCATTAAAATGGCGTATCGTATACAATGAAACATTTTCATTGTATGCCACCTTAAATTTCTTCGATAAGATGTTTTTGAGACTTTGAAAATTGCCAAACTTGTCTTCAATGCAAACAGAAAAACTGATTGCTGAATTTTGAATCAAATTTACTTTTATCTTGTATTCATGCAACAAAGCAAAGATTTCGCTTATGTTTTCCTCCATTATAAATGAAAAATCAATAGACGAAAGCGACATCAAGAGTTGGTTTTTCTTTACAATAAAACAAGGCAAATACGGTTCTAAATCGGCGCCTTTTGAAACACTAGTTCCCGGCAGCAGCGGTTCAACAAAAGACTTCACGTACAGTGGAATTTCCTTTTTTTGCAAAGGCTGAAGTGTTTTTGGATGAATAACGCTCGCGCCATAAAAAGCCAACTCAATCGCTTCACGGTAGGAAATTTGGTTCAATAATATTGCATTTTCAAAATAACGCGGATCCGCATTCATGACACCGGGAACGTCTTTCCAAATCGTTACACTTTGCGCATTAAGACAATAGGCAAAAATCGCAGCAGTATAATCCGAACCTTCTCTGCCTAAAGTGGTTGTAAATCCATTGTCGTCTGAGCCCAAAAAACCTTGCGTAATATGCAGCACTTTTTTCTTTGCAATTTTCGAAATATTCTTTTGCGTCCGCTCCCAATCAACTTCAGCGTCGCGATAGGTCGCATCGGTTTTGATATAATTACGAACGTCAATCCACGTGGTTTTAAGATCTCGATAATTCATATAATGAGAAAGAATTGTCGTCGATAGTAGCTCTCCAAAACTTACAATTTGATCGTACACAAAATTATAATTCGGCGATTTATTATGACTTAAGAAATGCTCCAATTCTCCAAACAAATCCGAAACCGCTTTAAAAACCGAATTTTTATCGTCTTCAAACAAATCCAACAAAATCTGATTGTGATACTTTTTTACATCTTGAATAGAAGATTGCAACGACGCCGATTTGTCAAAGTAAGCTTTCACCACGACTTCTAAAGCATTCGTTGTTTTTCCCATCGCAGAAACAATGAGCAACACATCGTCGAAACCCACTTTCTCCAAAACGTCGTATACATTTTTAATTCCTGCGGCATCTTTAACCGACGCGCCACCAAACTTAAATATTCTCATAAAAATCTAATTATAGAGACAAGAATCAAGAGGCAAGAAAGTCTTTATAGTCTTGGTTCTTTGCCCTTGGTTCTATTTTCCAAAGTTCTTAATTCCCTGCTCATCCATCTGAGCCACACGCCAATCGTCTAGCAC
>JBIKRP010000261.1:0-3956 GCA_044349145.1 Flavobacterium sp. | reverse complement strand
TGTTCGTTGTAAACAATTTCTTCGAGTGTCATCCAGCCGATGCCTTGCACCAAGCCGCCTTCAATTTGACCGTTATCTACATCTTTGTTCATGCTTTCTCCAAAATCATGGACGATATTGACGCTATCAAAATCGTACGTTCCTTTCAAACAATCTACTGTCACTTCCACAATCGCAGTTCCATATACATGATACGCAAAAGGATGTCCTTTCTCTTTGGTTTTATCATAATGAATCGTTGGTGTCGCATAATGAGCATTCTCACTCAACGCCACACGAAGCGTAAATGCCTTTAAAATCAAATCGTTCCAAGTCATGTTGGTAGCCTTCGAATCTGCAAAAATCTGTTCGTCTTTGATTTGAATTTCCGAAGCGTTATGTTTGTTTTGAGCGACCGTTTTCAATCGACCCAACAAGGCATTACAAGCCATTTCTAATGCTTTCCCATTTAGGTCCGCTCCAGCACTTGCAGCTGTTGGCGACGTATTAGCCACTCTTAAAGTATTAGTCGATTCGATGCGTACTTTCGATGGGGAAATGCCAAAGGTTTGCGTGACGATTTGAAGAAGTTTTGTGTTGACGCCTTGTCCCATTTCGACGGCGCCAGTACTCACCACTACACTTCCATCGTGATAAATATGAACCAACGCACGCGCATGATTCATCATCGTATTGGTAAAGGAAATCCCGAAGCAAATCGGTTGCACGGCCAATCCTTTTTTATACCTTGAATTGTTATTATTGAAATCTGCAACGCGTTGTTTCTGCGCAGCATAATCATAGGTTTTCATACTCGAATCCCAGCTCGCATGCGCGTTGGTTTGTTGCAAAATTTGCCCGTAGGACAATTCGTTACCATCAACTACCAAGTTTGCTTTTTGAATTTCTGCTGGACTAACACCCAACGATTCCGCGGCTTTGACAATGGCGGCTTCAATCACAAATTTTCCTTGTGGCCCACCAAATCCACGAAATGCGGTGTTCGGAGGCAAATTGGTTTTGCAACTGTAGGCTTTGGCGATGACATTCGGAACATAATAGGCGTTGGTAGAATGAAATAACGTTCGTTCCATCACTGCTGGAGATAGATCGGCTGCGGCGCCTGCATTTTGATAATGCGTTACTTCGTAGGCGAGTATTTTTAAATCTTTTGATAATCCAATTTTAAAATCAGAAGAATATGGATGGCGTTTTCCAGTCATGCGCATGTCGTCCATGCGATGCATTGCCATTTTTACCGGTTGATGCAAAAGTTGCGATGCCAAAGCGACCATCACGGCCCATGGTGTCGCTTGATCTTCTTTTCCGCCGAAGCCACCGCCCAAACGAACGGTGTCAATTTCGACTTTATGCATTTGAATTCCGAGTACACGAGCGACCATTTTCTGAACTGCAGTTGGACCTTGCGTTGATGACGAAACGACAATACTACCATCTTCTTTCGGACGAGCGTACGCGCCTTGCGTTTCTATATATAAATGTTCCTGACCATTGACGTCGGTGCGACCTTCGAATACATGTTGACATTGTGACCAAGTGTCCGCGGTATTTCCCAATATAAAAGTTCTTGGAGGAATAATCAATTTGTTTTGTCGTTGCGCTTCACGAGCGTCGGTAATTACCGGCAATTCTTCAAATTCGACATGAATCAATTTAGCTGCTTGTCGACAATGATGTTCGGAAGTTCCGATAATTAATGCGATGACTTGACCTCTAAAATGGACTTCCCCGTCGGCGAATAAAGGTTCATCCGGAATGATCCCGCCAATTTGATTTTCCCCCGGAATATCTTTCGCTGTGAGAATCGTTACAATTCCTTTACGTTGTAATGCTTTGTGCAAATCGATGCTTTTAATTTTAGCATGAGCAACCGTCGCATCAAAAGGCAAAGCATACAAAGTGCCTTTCATTTCCTGAATGTCATCCAAATAAATGGACTTTCCTTTTACGTGATTATGGGCATCTATGTTTATCATATCAAGTCACTCATTTTGATGGATTCTGGAAATAGTGCGAGGAAATGAGCGAAAAACAATTGTCTTGCTAAAAGTCTTTTGTATTCCTTTGTTCCTCGTGCGTCGCTCATGGGTGACAATTCGGTTTGAAGAATTTCTTCTGCCCGCAAAACTACTTTAGGTTCAATAGATTTATTTGTAAGATACTCGCAAGTATGTGCTAAGAATTTTGGAATTGGTCCAACGCCACCGATAGAACAATGCGCCTCTTGAATCACATCGCCATTCATCGTAATCGTGATGGCTGTATTGACGCTTGCAATATCTAAATACTGCCGTTTACACACTTTTTCGAAATGAAACTGGGTTGATTTTGAAGGCAGTTTGAATGCAATTTCAGTAATAATTTCGTCTTCGGTTTTATTCAATATTTTATAACTCAAATAAAAATCTTTGAGCGGTAAATGTCGTGATACTTCGTCTTTATTTGTCAAAGTCAATTCCGCATTCATCGCCAAAAGGATGATCGTAAAATCGCCAATTGGAGAGCCATTCGCTATATTTCCAGCAATGGTTCCAATGTTTCGAATGGGCGTTGACGACACTAACTTGAGGTAATTGTACCAATTCGGAATAGCATTTAATAAAGTTTCATTTTCGATCAAATCTGTTACGGTAACCGCAGATTTTAGAGTACATTTTGAGCCTTCAAAAGTAATTCCGTTGAGTGTTGATCGATCAAACAAATACGCCATATTCATGTCGTGCAAGTCGTCATGTTTTTGCACATACAAATCCGTTCCGCCACCGATTGGAATTTGACCTTCAGTATTGTATTGAATATCAAAACTTTGCAGTTTTTCTTCTACTTCTAAAAAATAATCTGGAATAAAATCATGTTCAACCAACCAAGAAAGCGGTTGATTAATATCCTTCCACTGCAGCTCTTGCGCAAGTTTCGCAGCAGCGCGTTCTATCGATTTATAACCTGTGCATCGACAAATATTACCGTCAATAGCACTTATGGCGCTTTCTAAAGTGGGTTGCGTTGTATTTAAGGCAAAGCCACACATCGAGTTGACAAAACCCGGCGTGCAAAAACCACATTGCGTTCCCGAACAATCTACCATCGCTTGTTGCGCTTGATTGAGTTTGTTCGGCAAATTGAGTCCTTCAACGGTGACCACATGTTTTCCGTGCACATTAGGCAATGGTGTCAAACAGGAAGTGGCACTCATGTACGTTAATTTTCCGTTTTTCATAGAACCGATCAAAACGGTACAAGCACCGCAATCGCCTTCGCGGCAACCGATTTTAGTGCCACGCAAGTTTTCGTCGTATCGAATAAAATCGAGTAAAGTCGTCGTTGGCGCTTTATCGGTTTGTATTTTTCGATTATTTAATAGGAATTCAATCATGAAAATCAGGGAATCAATATTCTATTTTGTTGATGCTTTCTGTCCACAAACGAAAGGCTTCAAGCGCTTCTTCACGCATCAACGGAATTGTTTCTAGTTTGCGGTTGGTGAATGGAATTTCCAATTCTTCATAGATAAATTGATCATCAAATTGAATATCCGCTGCATCTTTTTTGGTGTTGGCGAAATACATTCTATCGGGACGTGCCCAATAAATGGCACCTAAGCACATCGGACATGGTTCGCAACTCGTATAAATTTCACAGCCATCCAATTGAAAACTTCCAAGTTCTTTGCAGGCATTTCTTATCGCTACAACCTCAGCATGGGCAGTTGGATCGTTCGATGAAGTTACTTGGTTGGCACCGCGAGCGATGATTTTTCCGTCTTTTACAATGACTGCACCGAAAGGGCCACCTTTTCCACTCGTTACATTTTCAATCGACAGGCGAATGGCTTCCTGCATAAATTCATTCTTGTTTGTTGTAGCACACATTTATTATATATTTTGGGTAAATATAAGGAAAAGATGGAAATAGCTATAACGATTGATTTAAGTACACTAATACGCGTAATGCAATCA
>JBIKRP010000017.1:0-13477 GCA_044349145.1 Flavobacterium sp. | reverse complement strand
GCGCTTTTCTATTATTACTAAAAACTATTGCAAATCAAAAATCTATTGCAAACAACTATTAAAAACGAATCTCATATTTCAGTTATAAACAACATTTATTTATTTTTTGACTTACCGTGTGTTTTTAAAAAATTTAGCCAATACAACGAGTCTAAATGAGAAATTTCAACTTATTAGGCAAATTTTCCAGTTGTTAACACAGACTTGTTAACAAAATCCGTACCTTTAGGTAAATATAATTTTAATACACAATATCATGTCAAACAACACAGGAAATACCCTTTTAGCACTTTTGGCTGGCGCAGCAATTGGAGCTGTTGCTGGAATTTTGATGGCTCCTGACAAAGGATCAAAAACGAGAGAAAAAATCAAAGACGGATTTGATGATGCGAAGAAAAATCTCAAAAATAAGATTAATAGCGCAACTGAAGGATTAAAATCGAAGGCGTCAAACACGCAATTTGATTTGGAAGAAACTTATGATGACCTTGTATCTAGCATGAGTCATAAAACCGAAGATGTGATTTCGTTTTTAGAAACGAAACTGGCAGACTTGAAAAAGGAGAATGCGAAGTTGCAGAAATAGTTGAACCAAAACATACGCTTATGGCTTTTGATGAATTAAAAGAACATACAGAAGATATTCAAGAACAAGTGCACGTTTACCTTGAAAAAAGTGTCGCTTATTATAAATTATGGGGATTTAAAGTGGCGATGAAGTCCACGACTATGATTCTCAAGTTTACTTTAATTCTCTTATGTTTCAGTATGGTTTTGCTTTTTTGTTCGGTCGCTGCTGCCTTTGCGATAGGTAAATCGTTAGGCAGTTACGCGCTAGGATTCCTAGTTGTTGCGGGATTTTATGCCGTATTTACAGCACTTCTATTTCTCATCAAGGACAAAATAATGGAAGGTAAAGTGATGGAGAATTTTTCAGAAATCTTTTTTAACGATTAAGTCATGGAAACGAAGAAATATTCCTCTTACGCTCAAATTGAAAACGATTTGGAGATTTTAAAGCTCGAGAAAGAAATCGAATATCAAAAGCTCGTTTTGAGTTTTCAAAAAACAAAAGAAAGCTTTACGCCGCAAGGAATCGTAAGCAATTTTTTGAGCTCCTACAAGACGATTTTCGCTAATTCCTACATGGACGTCATCAACATAGCACTGCCCTATATAATCAAGTGGATTTTAAAAAGAAAAAGAGACGATTAAGTCTCTTTTCTTTTTTAATTATTGTTGTTCCTCTTCTAGATTTTCATCATTTTCTTTCGGAGGTTTACTGTTTTTTAGCGGTTTATCGATTTTCATTCCTTTCTTCATCGACTCGCCGACTAAATTACTCGCTGTAAAACTTGCCACCATATTGTTTAGCATATCACTTCCCGCTTGAGGAGAATTGGGCAATAGTATTAAATTCGAATTGGTATCGGCTCCAATTGCCTGCAACGTATCGTAATGCTGTGTTACGACAATCAATGCGGAAGCTTCCTGCGAATTAATCCCTACTTTGTTCAAAACATCAACACTTTCTACCAATCCTTTAGCAATCTCGCGTCTTTGATCGGCAATACCTTGACCTTGTAAACGTTTGCTTTCCGCTTCTGCTTTGGCTTTAGCGACAATCCGAATTCTAGAAGCTTCTGCTTCAAATTCAGCCACTGTTTTCTCGCGGTCAGCTGCGTTGATTCTGTTCATTGCATTTTTTACTTGGATATCTGGATCGATATCAGTGACCAATGTATTGATAATTGTATATCCGTATGTAGTCATCGCTTCGTTTAGTTCTCTTTTTACCGCAATGGCAATGTCATCTTTTCTTTCAAAAACATCGTCAAGGATTAGTTTTGGAACTTCAGCTCTCACAACATCAAAAACATACGATGTGATTTGATCGTGAGGATATTCTAATTTGTAAAATGCATCGTAAACGGTATCTTTTACCACCATAAATTGCACAGAAACTTTGAGTTTTACAAAAACATTATCCTTGGTTTTCGTTTCAATAATCACATCCAATTGTTGAATTTTTAGATTGACCCGACCCGCAATGCGATCAATTAAAGGAATTTTTAGTTGCAAACCCGATTGGCGAATACTCAAAAACTTACCAAATCGTTCAATGATAACAGCAGTCTGCTGCTTGACAGTAAAGAAGGACGAAAACAAAATAAATAGTCCGAAGAACAAAAAGACCAATAAAATAGTACTCATAATAATTGATTTAAGATTGAATTTTGCTACAAATTACAAAAAACAAACTACTTTAGCTTCTGTTATTATTAAAAGAGATGAAAAAAATTCTATTATTACTACTTGCTTTGTATTGTTCAAATGCCGCGACGGCACAATATGGTTACCGCGACGGAAACCGTATTGGAATTTCAGGCGGTATTACCCAACTATCTTTGTTGTCAAGTAACTTCAAAGCCAAACCCGGACAAGGTTGGATTGCTGGCTTATCCGTTCGAGGAAATTATTACAATGATTTCAGTATGATTTTCGGAATGCAGTTTACGGAAAGCACCTTTTCATTAGAAACAACAAATACATCTTCTAAGAAAGAAGATGTAAAATACACACTTTCTGGAGTCCAAGTACGATTGTTGATGAGTTATAATTTGGTCGAAGATCACGTTTCTTTAGATTTTGGTCCCGTGCTGCAGGTCAATGGAAAGCTCAGAATTGACAACGAAAACAAAGATAATTTGATTTCAGGAACCGCATTAAAAGCAGAAGATATTGTTGATGTAACCACGATCAACGGAAATTTATATTTCGGTATTTCTGCAGGAGGAAAAGTTGTGCGCGCGCTGGTTTTCTATCAATATGGTTTGAATAGCATAATGAACAAACTCAACAAAGATGATGATTTGAAAGCTTTAAACAACGGCGATAAGTTTAAAGGCAATATTGGATTGTTGAGTGGGCAGTTGTTAATAAGTTTATAAAAAAAGCTCCTAGTTATGGAGCTTTTTCATTTTATAAAGTAGCAATCGCTTTCTCTAAACGCTTGATAGTTTCCTCTTTTCCAATTAATTCAACAATATCAAAAAGATGCGGTCCTTTAAGCGCACCAACCAAACTCAAACGAACGGGCTGCATTACTTTTCCCATGCCGATTTCGTTTTGAGTCATCCAATCTTTTACGATGGTTTCAGTGTTTAAACTGCTAAAATATTCAATCGATTTTATAACTGCTATCAATTGAGTCATCAATGCCGGCGTGTCCTCTTTCCAGTTTTTTGAAGCTTTTTCGTCATAGGAAGTTGGCGCTTCGAAAAAGAAATCGCTCATTTCCCAAAATTCCGCAACAAAGTTCGCGCGCTCTTTGATTAATGAAACTATTCTTGTCACATCGAGCGCAGTCGAGATGCCTCTGTCTTTTAAAATAGTGGAAAAGGAATTGGCCAAACTTTCGTTGCTTTGCTTTTGCAAATATTGATGGTTGAACCATTTGTTTTTTTCAGGATCGAACTTGGCTCCCGACTTGTGTACGCGATTCAAATCGAAGGCTTCCACCAATTCATCTAACGAAAACAATTCTTTGTCAGTGCCATCATTCCAGCCCAAAAGCGCTAAGAAATTAATGACCGCTTCAGGGAAAAATCCATTTTCACGGTAACCAGATGATATGCCTTCCTCTGTCTTCCATTCCAACGGAAAAACCGGAAATCCTAATTTGTCTCCGTCGCGCTTGGATAATTTTCCATTGCCGACCGGTTTCAAGATCAATGGTAAGTGTGCAAATTCAGGCGCTTCCCAAGCAAAAGAGCGATATAGCAAAACGTGCAACGGCATTGATGGTAACCATTCTTCGCCGCGAATTACATGGGAAGTTTCCATCAAATGATCGTCAACAATATTAGCCAAATGATACGTTGGCATCCCATCGCTTTTAAACAAAACCTTATCATCTAGCAGATTGGTTTCAAATTGAATGTCGCCACGGATGATATCGTGCAAGTGTAAAGTCTCATTGACCGGTGTTTTAAATCGAATGACAAAATCTTCACCCGAAGCAATTCGCTTTTCTGTTTCTTCTTTTGAAAGTACTAGCGATGTGTCTAACTTTTCTCGATTGTGCCAATTGTATATAAAAGTCTTGCCTTGTTCTTCGTGTTGTTTTCTATGAAAGTCTAACGATTCAGCAGTATCAAATGCATAATAAGCATGACCTGCAGCAATCAATTGATCAGCGTATTGTTTGTACATCGCTTTTCTTTCGCTTTGACGATAAGGTCCAAATTTTTCGTTCTTTTCAACGGTTTCGCTTGGCGCAATGCCCAACCAATCAAGGGCTTCAAAAATGTATTGTTCCGCACCTGGCACAAAGCGGTTTTGGTCGGTGTCTTCGATTCGAAGAAAGAAAACGCCATTGTATTTTTTGGCAAATAAATAGTTGAATAAGGCAGTACGAACGCCACCAATATGCAATGGTCCGGTTGGACTTGGAGCAAAACGAACTCTAACAGGTTTTGACATGGTATTGAAAATTTTCGGCAAAGATAGTAAATCGAAGTTGTGATTTCTTGGTTATTCCAGCACTTCAATCCTGAGAACAGTTTATCGCATTTCGGAAGGGATTCTTTTGTTCATTACCGCAAACCATAATGGAGGAACAAACGAAAGCACCATACTTGTCGGGTAGCCAAAAGGCAATTGTGGACTCACATCGTGATATTCTAAGATTTGATATTTCTTTTGAGATTTGTAGTGATGATCGCTGTGACGGGTGAGTTCGTAAAGCATAATTCTGCCCAAAACGTGATTGGAATTCCACGAGTGTTTTTCCGAAACCCGTTCGTATCTTCCTGATGGCAATAAGTTTCTTTTTAATCCGTAATGTTCAATGTAGTTGATGGTTTCTAAAAGCAAGAATCCCACAATACCGGCGCAAGTTGCGAATAGTAAACCATTTAAACCAAAGAAAAAATAGATTACAACCAAGTACGACGCTTGAATAATTGTAAACCAACACATATCGTTTTTGAAAGAAAAGAACGATTGTTTGTTTATCTCATTCAGTTTGAATTGAATTTTCCACGCTTTCGTATACGTTCCAACGACTGTTTGAATCCAGAAGGAGTAGAGATTTTGATTGTATTTCGCCGTAGAAGGATCTTCGGGAGTGGAAACATGAAGATGATGCCCGTGATTGTGTTCGATAAAGAAATGGGTGTAATGGCTCGGAATTAAAAGTAATTTGCCTAACATTTTCTCGATAAATGAAGTCCGGTGACCGAGTTCGTGTGCTACATTAATTCCGTTGGAACCCAAAATGATTCCAACGCTCAACGTCATCCCAATCAGCTCAGATTGTGTTAAGGATGATGATGTTACTTTATGAAGAGAATAAAATAATATTCCATAAACAAGCGGAACATTCAAGTACAGAAAAATGTCAAAAAGTTTGTTTTTTAGTCGCGCTTCGGCAACGGATTCGCTGTAATTATCAGCGTCAATTGGAAGTAATAGTTCTAATATCGGAATGATAACAAAGGCAAACACCAAAGCAGCATACATCCAAACTCCGCCATTGTAAATGCCTAAGAGCCCAACAAAGGGAATGCTGTATGCCCATAAATATTTCATAATCAGTATAATTTGGAACTAAAATTAGTCATTCCTTTTTTCATTTCCAACGGGAAAAGTTTGCGTTTTATTTAACGTTTTCTAATTCAGATAAAATCGTACTTTTATCGGTTGTTAAAATAAAACGCAAACACTTGGATTCTACGGGCATTATTTATCAAAAATTAGAAGCTTTTATTAAGAAGTATTACACGAATGAACTGATTCGGGGTGTGCTTTTTTTTATTGGCTTAGGATTGCTGTATTTCCTTTTTGTGCTTTTTGTGGAGTATTTTCTTTGGTTGAAACCCATTGGCAGAACGATTTTGTTTTGGGCTTTTATTGGAGTGGAAGTATTCCTGCTGCTGCGCTATATATTGTTTCCAACATTTAAGTTGTTTAAAGTTCAGAAAGGTATTGACTATAACGAAGCTTCAAGAATTATCGGAAATCACTTTTCAGAAGTCAGTGACAAGTTGACCAACTTTCTCCAATTGTCTTCAAATGGCAATCAATCCGAATTGCTGCTGGCATCGATAGACCAAAAAGCGAGTTTGCTGCAACCGGTTCCCTTTGGAAATGCAATAGACTTTAACAAGAACAGAAAATATTTACCGCTAGCATTATTGCCAATTTTCTTTTTCGCATTCTTTTATATTTCTGGGAATAGCGATATGATTTCACAGAGTTTGAATCGCGTAGTACATTTTAAAAATCAATTTATTCCGCCAGCGCCTTTTCAGTTTGTGGTATTAAATAAACAAATACAAACTGAGCAGAATAAAGATTTCACCTTGACAATACAAACAAAAGGAAAAGTAATTCCTGAAAACGTAATGATTTTTATCGATGACGAAAGTTATTTTATGGAGTCGATTGAACCAGGGAAATTTCAATATAAATTTTCTAAGCCGTTAACCTCGATTCCGTTTTATGTTGAAGCAAATACGGTGACTTCTCCGGAATATGAATTGAAAGTCATCACAGTTCCGTCGATTGCTAATTTTGAAATGCAATTGAATTTTCCGTCTTATTTGAATAGAAAAGCAGAGTTGATAAAAGGTTCTGGAAATGCAATAATTCCAGAAGGGACAAGGGTTTCGTGGAGGATGAATACGCAAGCGACGCAAAAAGTGGTTTGGTCAGATTTGAAAGCAAATACGCCATTTACTAGGAGTGAAAACATGTTTTTATTGTCTAAATCAATTTTTGAAAACACAGATTATCAAATTATTACTTCTAACGATCGGGTTGCGAACTATGAGAAGCTGAACTATCAAATATCGGTGATAAAGGACCAATTCCCAACAATTACAGTTGATAATGCGCCAGATAGTTTAAAGACTGAAAAGAAATATGTGATAGGTCAGGTTTCGGATGATTATGGTTTGTATAAATTGTATGTGGTTTATTATGAAAGAGATAAGCCGCAAACTGCTAAGAAAGGATTATTGAATGTAAAGAGAGACATCTACGATCAGTTTGTGTTTTCTTTTCCAAGTACTTTACCAGTAGAGCAGGGTGTATCGTATGAATATTATTTTGAAGTTTTTGATAATGATGCGATTCATAATTTCAAAAGCACAAAATCGGCTGTGTTTTCTGACCGAATCGCTACTGACGTAGAGAAAGAAGACCAAATGTTGCAACAACAAAACAGCAATATTAATGGTTTAGAGAAATCTTTAAAGAATCAAGACAAACAAATTTCCGAAATAGAAAAGTTGCAAAAATCAAATAAAGAGAAAGACAATTTGGAGTTTAAAGATCAGCAAAAGGTGAATGATTTTTTAGAGCGTCAAAAGAAGCAAGATAATTTGATGAAGGAATTCGCGGAGAAGATGAAGGACAATTTGGATAAATTCAAAACGGATAAGAAAGATGAATTTAAAGAAGAGTTGCAAAAACGGTTAGAGAAAGCTGAAAAAGATTTAGAGAAGAATAAGAAGCTTTTAGATGAGCTAAAAGAATTGACCGATAAGATCAAGAATGAAGATTTGATGATGAAGCTGGATGAGTTCAAACAAAACAGCAAGAATCAAACGAAGAACTTAGAGCAGTTGGTTGAGCTGACTAAGAAGTATTATGTAGAGAAGAAAGCAGAGCAACTGGCCGACAAGTTGGATATGCTTGCAGAAAAGCAAGATAAGTTAGCGGAGAATGAGAAGGAAAACTCGACCGAAAAGCAAAACGAAATCAATAAAGAATTCGATAAGATACAAGAAGATTTAAAAGATCTTGAGAAGGAAAATAAAGAATTGAAGTCGCCAATTGACATTCCTAAAGATGCCGAAAAGGAAAAAAGTATTGATGAAGATTTGAAAAAGGCGTCTGAAGAATTGCAAAAAGACAAGAAAGACAAAGCCAAGCCGAAGCAAAAAAGCGCATCAAAGAAGATGAAGGAAATGTCGATGAATATGCAGCAAAGTATGGAAGGCGCAGAAATGGAGCAAATGGACGAGGATGTCAAGATGCTCCGTCAAATCCTTGACAATCTTTTGGCATATTCTTTCTCTCAAGAGGAAGTAATGGGGCAATTTAGAGGTCTAAAAAGAGGGTCGCCATCATTCAATAAGAACCTTAAGATTCAACAGGATTTGAAGCAGCAGTTCAAACATGTCGACGATAGCTTGTTTGCCATGTCACTAAGAAATCCTAAGATTGCCGAGGACATTACGCGAGAGATAGGCAAAGTGCATTACAACATCGACAAAGCATTGGAAAGTTTGGTGGAGGCGCAAATCCCGAAAGGACTTTCTCACCAACAGTATTCCGTTTCATCTGCAAACAAACTCGCGGATTTCCTAAGTGATTTATTAAATAGCATGCAAATGTCGATGTCTGGCGCAGGTATGGGCAAACCAAAACCAGGAAAAGGACAAGGAGCTGGAATGCAACTTCCCGACATCATAAAAAAGCAGGAAGGCATAGGTGAAAAGATGAAAGATGGGATGAAGAAAGGAGATAAGCCAGGAGACAAGCCGGGTGAAGGGAAAAAACCTGGTGAGGGAAAGAAACCAGGAGAAGGAAACAAGCCAGGAGAAGGTAAGAAGCCAGGTCAAGGAGAGAAAGGGAAATCAGGAAAAGATGGCAAAGGCGGAGAAGGAGGCGGAGAAGGGCAAGATGGTGAAAATGGCGAAGATGGTGAAGGTGGTGAAGGTGATGCTAGAAATATCATGGAAATTTACAAAGAGCAAAAGCAACTTCGCGATGCATTGCAAAACGAATTAGATAAGAAAGGAATGGGCGGAAGCGGACAAAATGCGCTGGAGCAAATGAAACAAATCGAAAAGCAACTATTGAATAAAGGTTTTAATAACGAAACACTTCAGAAAGCTTTAAATTTGAAGTATGAATTATTGAAACTGCAGAAGGCAGTTCAAGAGCAAGGTGAAGACAAGAAGCGCCAATCAGAAACTAATAAGAAGGATTTTAACAGTACAAGCAATCCGCTGCCTGCCTCCGTGCAACAATATTTGAACAGCATTGAGATTTTAAATAGACAAAGTTTACCTTTGCGCTCCAATTTTAATCAGAAGGTACAAGAATATTTTAAGAACAATGATTAGTTTTAATTACGAAACCTCATTCAAACTAAAGAATAAGACGCATTATTCGAAATGGTTGTCTCTAGTGATTCAAAGCGAGAGCAAGAAAGAGGGCGATATCAATTACGTGTTTTGCGATGATGATTATTTGGTTGGAATAAACCTGCAATATCTAAACCACAACACGTTAACAGACATCATTAGTTTTGATTATTCTGTAGGAAACGAACTACACGGAGATATTTTTATTTCGATACAGCGAGTAAGAGAGAATGCTATTGAATTTGATGTTGCTTTCGAAGAAGAGTTAAAGCGAGTGATGGTTCACGGCGTCCTTCATTATTGCGGATACAAAGACAAGTCTGCTAAAGACAAAAAAGAAATGCGTCTAAAAGAAGATGAAAAAATAAAATTGTTTCACGTGGAACAAAACAACAAGGCTAATTCAACACCCTAATGTTTCAAGATAAATACGATGTAATTGTGGTCGGTGCTGGTCATGCCGGTTCTGAAGCTGCTGCTGCTGCTGCTAATATGGGTTGCAAAACGTTATTGGTTACCATGAGTTTGCAGAATATTGCACAGATGTCTTGTAATCCGGCAATGGGTGGGATTGCAAAAGGACAAATCGTTCGAGAGATTGATGCAATGGGTGGTTATTCAGGAATTGTATCGGACAAGACCGCAATACAGTTTAAAATGCTTAATAAGTCAAAAGGTCCGGCAATGTGGTCGCCTCGTGTACAAAGTGATCGAATGCGGTTTGCCGAAGAATGGAGATTGATGTTGGAGCAAACACCTAATCTCGATTTTTATCAGGAGATGGTCAAGGGATTGTTAATTGAAAATAATAAGATTGTTGGAATTAAAACTTCCTTGGGAATTGAAATTAAGGCTAAAACTGTAGTGCTAACGAATGGGACTTTCCTAAATGGTCTGATTCATATTGGCGACAAACAGTTTGGAGGTGGTAGAGCAGGGGAAAGTGCGGCATATGGGATTACCGAAGATTTATTGCAAGTTGGCTTTGAATCTGGTAGAATGAAAACTGGCACTCCTCCAAGGGTCGATGGACGTTCGTTAGATTACTCCAAAATGAATGAAGAAAAAGGGGATGAGAAGCCGGATAAGTTTTCTTATTCAAACCTAACTACACCTTTAATACATCAGAAGTCATGTCACATGACGTATACTTCACTTGATGTTCACGACATTCTTCGAGAGGGTTTTGACCGGTCACCAATGTTCAATGGTAGAATAAAAAGTATCGGCCCAAGATATTGTCCGTCGATTGAAGATAAAATTAATCGTTTTGCGGATAAAGAGCGACATCAGTTGTTTGTCGAGCCGGAAGGTTGGAATACCGTTGAAGTTTATGTAAATGGATTTTCAACCTCGTTGCCAGAAGAAATACAGTTTAAGGCATTGCGTTCGGTGGTTGGTTTTGAAAACGTGAAGTTTTTTAGACCAGGATACGCAATAGAGTACGATTATTTTCCGCCAACTCAATTAAAGCATACGCTAGAAACTAAATTGATAGAAGGTTTGTATTTCGCGGGTCAAATTAATGGAACTACTGGGTATGAAGAAGCGGCCTCACAAGGCTTAATGGCTGGAATCAATGCCGCTTTGAAAGTCAAGGAACAAGAACCGCTAATTCTAAAGAGAGATGAGGCGTATATAGGAGTTTTAATAGATGATTTGATTACAAAAGGGACGGAAGAACCATATAGAATGTTTACTTCAAGAGCGGAGTTTAGAACACTACTACGACAGGACAATGCGGATTATAGATTAACTCCGTTGTCAAACGCTATTGGTTTAGCTTCTGAAGAAAGACTAAAGCGAATGGAGTATAAGTTTGAAGAGTCCGAAAAAATGGTCTCTTTTTTCAAGGAAACAAGTGTTAGCGTAGCAGAAGTAAATCCTATTTTAGAAGCAAAAGAAACGGCTTTAGTGAGTCAATCTGACAAAATGTTCAAGATATTTTCTAGACCTCAAATAGATTTGGATGATGTTTTAAAGTTTGATAAAGTGCAAGCCTATTTGAATGAAAATCCTTTAGATCAAGAGATTTTGGAGCAAGCTGAAATTCAAGTTAAGTATTCAGGTTATATTGAAAAGGAACGAAATAATGCTAATAAATTGACACGTCTAGAGGATGTGAAAATTCCAGAATTTTTCGATTATCATAAAATAAAGTCGATGTCGATAGAAGCAAAACAAAAGCTTTCGTCAATTCGACCGATTACGATTTCGCAGGCTTCTCGTATCAGCGGCGTTTCTCCTTCGGACATTTCAGTACTTCTAATTTATATGGGAAGATAATATGTTTCACGTGGAACGACAAAAGCAAACCTTTATGAATAAAAGGATTACGGCATTTTTGTTTTTATTTATTTTATTTTCAAGCTGTAATGTTTCTCGGCAAACCGTGCAAATTCCCGATTATATTCTCGTGCCTAATGGAAAAGAAATATTGGGAAATAAAGGTTTGAATGCTTTTCTTTTTGAAAACAACACAAAGAATCTAACGATAGAAAAATATCTCTCTATGAGATTTAAAGGGGAGAATTACTACACTAGTGAATACTGGATTACCATCGAAAAAAACAAATACAAATTGATTGTTTACAGCAATGATGAATTTGAAAAATATTTTAATAGTGCAAACTACTCAGTCATAAATTTAGAGCCTGAAAACGCACAAAATGGTATACAACGAAAGTTTATTGCTTTTTCAGTGATTAACGACAAGAACGAAGATTGTCTCGCCAATGATTCATTGTTTCTAAACATTGTGGTGAATTATCTGAAGAAATTAAAAGACGAATATTATATTTTATAATGGACATTTCTAAATATCAACATTATCTTGACGTCAAAGATCATTCTATATCGAAAGAAGAATTTCGATTGCTGAGAGATGAAACCATTGATTTGGTCTTTACTTATCCACAACCAAATGAAGAAAAATTAGCCTCATACTACGAAAGCGAGGATTATATTTCTCACACCGATGGCAAACGTTCCTTGTTTGAAAAAGCATATCAATTCGTCAAGAATATTGCCTTAAAGAAGAAGCTGACTTTAATTAATGAATTTCAACCTAGTAAAGGAGTATTGCTTGATATTGGAACTGGGACAGGTGATTTCCTTTCCCAAGCAAAGCAAAGCGGTTGGCAAATCATAGGTGTAGAACCCAACGAGAAAGCCAGAAATATAGCATTACAAAAGGGCGTAACCTATATTGGTCATACAAGTGAACTAGAAGACCATTCCGTCGATGTCATTACAATGTGGCACGTTTTAGAACATGTGCCAGATGTCAATGCGCAAATCAAAGAACTAAAGCGTTTACTGAAACCAGATGGAACAATTGTTGTTGCAGTACCAAACTTCAATTCTTATGACGCAAAATATTATGGAAAATTTTGGGCAGCCTATGATGTTCCTCGCCATTTGTGGCATTTTTCTCGTTTATCAATTGAAAAATTTTTTGAAAGAGAAAAACTACAATTAGTAGAAACACGACCGATGCTGTTTGATGCTTTTTACGTTGCTTTGCTTTCAGAAAAATATAAAACAGGAAAGATGAATTACCTTTCAGCGTTCCTGGTTGGATTGAAATCGAATTGGAAAGCGAGAACTACCAATGAGTATTCTTCTCATATTTACATTATCAAAAACTAGAAATTATAAAAGCGGCTTATCACAATAAATTAATACTTTTGAAACCTTAATTATCTCTTCAATCATGAAAAAATTACTTCTACTTTCTTTACTATGCTTTGCAATCATTTCTTGCAACAAGTCAACCACTCCAACTAAAGAAATGAAAACAGCCTATGTTGACACTTCTAAATTATTAGAGGAATACAACGAAGCGAAAGACATCGAAGCAAAATATAAAGCCAAAGGCGATGAGATGGGCAAAGAGTTAGAAGCTGAAGTGGCTAGATTTAAAGCAGAAGCAACTAGTTTTCAAAAGAATGCACAAGCCAAAGGGCAAGCATGGGCACAAGAAAATGGAGCAAGACTTCAAAAGCAAGAACAAGAACTTAGTTATGCACAACAAGCATTAGTTCAACAACTTAGAGAAGAAAGCGGTGTTGAAATGGACACATTAGTAAAAAAAGTAAAAAAATTCATCAAAGACTATGGAAAAGAAAAAGGATTTACCTACATCTACGGAACGGGAGAAGCTGCAACTATTTTATATGCAGAAGATAAATTAGATATTACGGCTGAAATTGTCAAACTTTTGAATGATAAATACAAAGCATCAGACAAGAAATTTGGTAAAAAAGAAGATGAAAAATAGTTTTGAATTATAGAAACTAAAACTAGCCTCA
>JBIKRP010000260.1:0-3997 GCA_044349145.1 Flavobacterium sp. | reverse complement strand
TGCGGTTTCTGGAGGAAGTGGAATGGAAGATTTGACCGACATCACGCCGACCATAGTTGTGACCATGCCAATGAATGATGATTCGATACTGACCGTAGATGCTGGCGTTTCGGCTTATTCATCAGCATCATCAGGTAATATTAATCCTTTTGATAGCAATAATCCGAGTCCATGGCAAGCGAGTTCTGGAGCTTCTGCGATGGATGAATTGGTGGCCGTTGTGGTCAATTACAGCCATAGTTCCGATGATCGAAATACAATTTGGAATTTTCACATTTCTGGCTCTGCGGAATACGATTATTCTTCCATGGGTTTTGGAGGTGGCTACACAAGATTATTTAATGATAAAAATACCGAAATTAATATTTCTGCCAATGCGTATTTGGATACATGGCAACCAATATATCCTAAGGAATTGCAAGATTTTGCGTCAAACGGAAATAATTTAGATGGCGGTATTTTCAATCGATTTACTATTTTAGGAAATGCCAATTACAATCCATCATTGTTTAAATTTCATGACAATAAGAAAAGAAATTCGTTTGCTGTTTCTGCCAGTTTATCGCAAGTTGTGAATAAAAAGATGCAATTTTCATTGTTTGTCGATGTCTTGAAGCAACAGGGCTTGCTATCGACACCCTATCAAAGAATTTATTTTGCGGATGTAGCCAATTCGTATATCAATGAATTTCAATTGGCGGATGATATCGAACGTTTGCCAGATTCTCGATTTAAATTGCCTATTGGAGCTCGCTTAAATTATTATTTTAACGAGAGAATTGTGCTACGGTCGTACTATCGTTATTATTCAGACAACTGGGGAATTCAAGCCCATACTTTAAACTTCGAGTTGCCACTTAAACTGTCAGATCGTTTTACTTTTTTTCCAATGTATCGCTATTACGTTCAGACGGAATCCGATTATTTTGCGCCGTATGAAGGCCATATTTCAACCGAAGAATTTTACACATCTGACTATGATTTATCGTCCTTCGATGCCCAGCAATATGGGTTTGGAGTAAATTACGTGGATATTTTTACTGGTTCGAAAATCTGGAGATTTGGATTAAAAAATATCGACTTTAGGTATAATCATTACAGCAGAAGTGATGGATTGAAAGCAAATATTGTTTCCTTTGGTTTAAAATTCGTAATGCAATAAATCATGAAAATTCTCATTGTTGAAGACGAACACGGAATTGCCAATTTTCTAAAGCAAGGTTTAGAAGAAGAAGGCTATGAAATTTTGGTGGCAAATGATGGGAAAAGAGGCTACGAGATTTCTCAAAGTCAGAAGATTGATCTCATACTTCTAGATTGGATTCTGCCAAAGATGACCGGATTAGAAGTCTGCAAGTCAATTAGAAAGACCGACATCAAAGTTCCAATTATCTTTCTCACAGCTAAGGATACCGTGCAGGAAACGATAGAAGGTTTGAAAGCGGGAGCAAATGATTATATGAAAAAACCATTTTCCTTCGACGAGTTGGTAGAGCGGATAAAAATTCATTTCAGAGATAATAAAGAAAGCGACGAGTTACTTTTGGGGCCAATTAAAATTATCACATCAAAATACCAAGTTTTTCTCGATGATGTCGAGGTGGTGTTTACGCAGCGAGAGTTTGAGTTATTGTCGTATTTATTAAAAAATAAAGGAACAGTGTGTACGCGTAATCAAATCATAGAAGATGTTTGGGACATTCATTTTGATTATGATACGGGTGTTATTGACGTTTTTATGAATGCCATTCGAAAAAAACTCAATTTAGGAAAAGACCAAGATTTGATTCGAACCATTCGCGGGGTGGGTTATATGGCTAATGAATTAAACTAATTGCAATGGTTTCATTATCGTATAAAAACCGAATAGCGTTTAATTATATCCTAAGCACCGCTTTATTAATTTCGATTGTTTTTATTGCAGTTTATCAGATTATCTTTCATAACGTAAATGCGCACATCAATTTTAATATCCGAGAAGAGGTAAAGAAACATATTGATGAAATTGAAATTGATGTAAACAATTCTTATCTCATTCAAGTTGATCAATGGAGGGCGAGAGAACATAATACGGTAAATGTCAATCCAGTATTTGTACAATTCCTTGATTGCAATAACGAGCTCATCGATAAATCACCGAATTTAAAGGGCTTACAGCTACAACTATTTCCTGCAAAAGATAACAATCAATTAAAAGATGTCTTCCTAAATAAAAAGCCAATACGCCAAATTCAGGTACCGCTTTACGACAACAAAGTGCAAATAGGTTATCTATTTATTGCCATGTCATTGGATGATAGTATTGTCATTTTACAAAAGCTGAGAAATATTCTCTTAATTTCTTTTCCCTTAATTTTAATTGTTTTGTTTTTTATTGCTCGATTGATAGCAGGAAGAAGTATCAAACCTGTTGTTGCGATTACTGAAACTTCTAGCATGATTACTCGTGACAATCTAACGGACAGAATTGTGCTACCACAGAACAAGGATGAATTATATGTATTGTCTAAAACAATTAATGATTTGTTGGATCGAATAGAAAATGCGGTTGAGCGGGAGAAACAATTTACCTCAGATGCGTCACATGAGTTACGAACGCCATTGGCAATCCTAAAAGGAACGCTCGAGGTATTGGTGCGAAAGCCAAGAAATCAGTCTGAATATGAAGAAAAAATTGGTTTCTGCGTGAAGGAAATTGATCGATTGAATCAACTGGTCGACGAGTTATTGCTGCTCGCTAGATTTGAAAACCAGAAATTAAATGCGAAAAATGAAGATGTGTATTTGAATGCATTAGTTTTAGATGTGTTAGCCAATCATTCTCAAAGCATTAAAGAAAATAAACTAAATATTATATCCACGTTCGAGAAGGAATATTATACCAAGTCTGATCATTACTTAGTAGGGATCATTCTTAGTAATATTTTGTCAAATGCAATCAAGTACTCAAAAGAGAACGGAGAAATAAATATCCAATTTTTTGAGGAAGAGGATGCATTGTTATGCCGTATTTCTGACAGTGGAATTGGAATTTCAGCAGAAGATATTAGCAAGGTTGTACATCCGTTTTACCGTGCTCAGGCCTACAATCACCCCGAAATAAAAGGTGTAGGACTCGGTTTGTCGATTGTAAATCGACTTTGTACGCTATTGAAAATTGGTTTCTTCATCGAAAGTCAGGAAAAAATAGGAACTACTGTTTATCTTCGATTTCCTAAGCATTCCTTAAGCTAAAAGGAAAGAAACTACCGTTTTTTATCTGTAAATTTATGCCATTGATATTCTGAAAATATGGACGCTAATAAATTGAAAGAACAGTTACAAATTGAAGTCGATACTGCTTTTCTCTACGACAGCATTGCCGCTATTCAATCCGACGAGAATCTGAGTCGCGTACTACAAAGTCTATCAGAAATAGAAAAAGGACACGCAAAACACATGCTTGAGAAAGTACATACTTTTGATCCGAGTTACGCCATGCCGCAGACTTCTTCCAGAGCTAAATTTCAATTAAGGCTTGGGAAAATATTTGGTTATAGCTCTATTATTAGCAATCTTTCTAGTATTGAAAAGCAATTTGCCGTACATGCAATAAAAAACAAATTAAAGCACGGTGAAAAGCCAAGTGGTTTTGAACACAATCACCTCAATATTATTGAAGCAGTCAACAACAATGCTGCGTTAAATGTGTCGGGTGGGTTATTGTCTAAATTTGAAAGTCGACATAAGTCCGTGGGCGGAAATGCATTGCGTGCAGCGGTTTTAGGCGCTAATGACGGTTTGGTTTCCAATATGAGTTTAGTAATGGGCGTGGCAGGTGCAGCGGTTTCTAATGCCACTATTTTGTTGACAGGAATAGCAGGTTTGTTGGCAGGAGCGATTTCGATGGCTTTGGGTGAATGGCTGTCTGTTCAAAGTTCACGTGAACTCAACCAAAGACAAATCGATTTAGAAACGGAAGAATTAGAAGCATCTCCAGAAGAAGAGAAGAAAGAGC
>JBIKRP010000259.1:0-4015 GCA_044349145.1 Flavobacterium sp. | reverse complement strand
TCTGCTCAGTTGTTGTAACTAGTGGGACAATTACAATTCCTTCAGGTTTTAATATTACTTTAAACGGATCGATTAGTGCAACAGGAGGAAGTTTTGTTGTAGAGAACAATGCCAACTTGATACAAAATACCAATGTATCTAATTCGGGTAGTATTATTGTAAAGAGAAATACATCGCCGTTAATGCGTCAGGACTACGTAATGTGGGCATCACCTGTAAGTGAACAACAATTGCAAGCATTTTCTCCACAAACATTGTCAAATCGTTTTTACACCTATAACCCTTCCACTAATCTATATGTAGCTGAAACCGCTACCAATAATTTTACTACAGGAAAAGGTTACTTGATTCGTTTACCCAACAATCATCCTACATCACCAACAATTTGGAATGGTCAGTTTAGTGGAGTTCCAAATAATGGTACTATTAGTTTATCTTTAACTAGTGGTACGTACAATGCAATAGGAAATCCTTATCCTTCAGCTATAAATGCTGGTACTTTTATCATCAATAACAGTTTGACAGACGCTTTGTATTTCTGGAGAAAAACCAATAATGCGACGACTTCTTCTTATGCTACTTACACTTTGGCTGGAGGTGTTTCAAATTCTGGTGGAGATCCTCTAGGATTGGTTCCAAATGGATTTATTTCCGTTGGTCAAGGATTTATTGCCAAAGTGCCAAGCGGAGGAAATAGTTTGTCTTTTACTAATAGCATGCGCGTTGGTAATAATAGCAATCAATTTTTGCGAAGTTCGCTATTTGAAAGAAGTCGATACTGGTTGAATTTAACCAATCAAACAGGTTTCTTCGGACAAATTATGGTTGCCTACATGACCGGTGCAACTAATGGATATGATCCAGCTATTGATGGACTATACATTAATGACAGTCAAACTGCCTTAACTTCATTAGTAGATAATCAAGAATACGTTATTCAGGCTAGGGCATTACCATTTTTGTCGACGGATGTAGTAGCATTAGGATTTAAATCGGAATTAGCTGGTACTTACACTATTTCGTTAAACAATTTTGATGGACTTATATTTGAAACAAATAACCAAGCGATTTATTTGAAAGATAATTTGACGAATACCATCCAAGATTTGAGAGCAGGTTCCTATACATTTGATACAGAGGCAGGCGTGTTCAATAGTAGATTTGAAGTGAGCTATGAAAGCCTGTTAGCAATTGAAAATCCTTCTTTATCATCAAATACATTGGCAGTGTACAAACATAATCAAGAGATTGTTGTTAATGCAGGAAAGACTAACTTATCTAAGGTGGAAGTATATGACATTCTTGGACGTTTGTTGGTTGAAAAACACAACATTAATGGTAGCGAAGTTCGTTTGAATGCAGCAAGCACAAATCAAGTTATTTTGGTTAAAGTTACATCTGCTGCTAATGAAGTGGTTACGAAGAGGATTATTAATTAGAATACAATATCAATATAAAGTTGTAATTTGAAATCCTGCCTTGGTATAAGAAATGGTCTATTTTTTATGAGGCACTGAACACGTTCTTTTCTAATAATTGTTTGACATGATTAGATTAACAATAAACATCAAAAAGGACACTTTAAAGATACATCAAGAAAAAATGGGATGATGGAAACTGCATAAAAACAAATTGTTTATGAAGTCCTAAGTTAAATATATTCTTGAGAAAGTTTGATATTGTCAACCAAAAAAAAGCCTGTAACGATAATACTTACAGGCTTTTTTGTGGAGCAGAGGGGAGTTGTCTCGAACTATTTTGAGTCTGATTTAAGACTTTTAATGCGTTTGAAAAGGGTGGACTAATTGGTTTAAATGGTTTATGTACATTTGGTATAATAAATTTTAAAAACCAGATTTTTACAATCTCAATGAGCTTAAACGAGTTTATTGAAATGCAAGTATTGTAAACAATGAAAGCGTTGTTTTCAATATTAAAGGAGATGATTTTCGACTAGTGGTTTCCGTAAACTTTTTGCAAACAGCTTGTTACGTAATATGGTTTGGAAGTCGTAAAGAATATGGTAAGATTACTGCAGAAACTTCAAATTATTTTAATATTTCTGCCGAAGTATCTTTACATAACGCATAACAAAAGTTCAATTACGCGAGGGTTTTCGCTAAATTCCCTAACCAACTGGCAATTCTGCCAAAAGAATGGTTATCATGCTAAATTGCTAATCATTATAAAACCGATTTTTTTATTTGATGTATCTGTCTGAAAAATTATCTTTCAAATCTACTCCAGATAGTTTTTTATGTAACATCTCGTCAATCAAATAGGCTATTTTCATAGCTGCAAATTCATAAGACAATCCTTCAGTTTGTATGTTTGAAATACAATTTCTTTTTTCATCCGTATTTCCTTTTTTGGGGTTATAAGTAATATAAGCACCCATACTTGTTGGTGAACTCAATCCTGGTCTTTCGCCTATTAAAATTAAAGCTATATTTGAGTTTAGCATTTCTCCAATTTCATCTGAAATAGCAACTCTAGCATATTTTACTACAATAATGGGAGATATATTCTTAAATTTTAATTTTGGAATTAATTGCTCTATTAGTTTTATAGCATGAATATTTACTGCCTCAGCCGATAAGCCATCTGCAATGATGATGGATAAGGTGTTGTTTTTTTCTGGGCAATCTTCCAGTTTTTTCAGGCTTATTTCATTAAGAAGCCTTCCCATATTTGGGTTTTTAAGATAGTCAATGTCGTTGGTTATTTGGCTTTGTAATAAAATGCTGTTTAAACCAAGTTTTTTTACATCTTCAACTAAATTTAATAGGTCTAGCTCTGTGTTTATAGCGTCTTTTGCCATTGCATGTGCCATTCTAAACTCCAAAACCTTATTAGTTGGTAATGAATTTCCCGATCTACCAAGTGCAATTCTTGCATTTGTATATTTTTTTAAAATATGCCAATTGTCCAACTCCATAAATAAAATTATTTATTGATTACTGCTAATAATTTGTGTTGACTTTTAAGGGGTAAAAGGTCATTATTATGATTCATAATCCCATTTTTGATTAACCATTCTTCAAATTCGGGGGCTGGTTTAAGTCCAAGAAGTTTTCTAATGTATAAAGCATCATGAAAGGAAGTGCTTTGATAATTCAACATAATATCATCTGCTCCAGGAATTCCCATAATAAAATTGCATCCTGCGGTTCCTAAAAGCGTTAATAACGAATCCATATCATCTTGGTCTGCTTCGGCATGATTGGTATAGCAAATATCGCAACCCATTGGTAGTCCCATAATTTTAGCGCAAAAGTGATCTTCAAGACCTGCTCTGATAATCTGTTTGCCATCAAATAAATATTCTGGACCAATAAATCCTACTACAGAATTTACTAAAAAAGGATTGAATTCACGCGCTACGGCATAGGAACGCGCTTCTAAAGTTTGCTGGTCAATTCCATGATTGGAGTTGGAAGAAAGCGAGCTGCCTTGTCCTGTTTCAAAATACATTACATTATTGCCTATTGTACCTCTAGATAAAGATTGTGCCGCTTCATTACCTTCTTTTAGTATTGATAAATTGATGCCGAAACTTTTATTTGTTTTCTCCGTTCCGCCAATAGATTGAAAGACTAAATCTACAGGTGCCCCTTTTTCTATAGCATTTATGGTATTGGTGATGTGACTTAGAATACAAGTCTGTGTTGGTATCTTAAATTGCTGTCTCAGATCGTCCAGCATTTTTAATAATTTTATTTGGGTATTGATATTATCAAAAGCAGGATTGATTCCTATAAGTGCATCGCCACTTCCGTAAAACAGGCCGTCAACTACCGAGGCAAGTATTCCATTGAGGTCATCTGTTGGATGATTCGGTTGAAGTCGAGTTGATAAATGACCCTTTAATCCAACGGTACTTCTAAATTTAGTGATAACTTCACATTTTGAACTAACAAGAATCAAATCTTGTAGGCTCATAATTTTAGAAACTGCAGCGGCAATTTCTGGGGTAATTGATTTTTGTATAAATGTTAATTCTTTTTTCTGCGTT
>JBIKRP010000016.1:0-13700 GCA_044349145.1 Flavobacterium sp. | reverse complement strand
CTTTAGTACATTGTTTTTTTAAACGGGCTTCATGAAGAAAATAGTTTTCCTTTTATTGCTTCTTTGTTCTGGATTCATTTTTTCGCAAAATGAACAATTGGCACAAAACTATTTTGACAAAGGCGATTTCGAAAAAGCCAAGATTAGTTTTGAAGAATTGCTCAAAACCCAACCTTACAACGGCTATTATTTTCAGCGAATTATCGAATGCAACCAGCAACGTCAACTTTTTGACGTTGCAGAAAAGAGCATTCAAGAACGATACAAACAGTTCCAGCAATCGAACTTATTGGTGGAGTTAGGATGCAATTATCTCTTGAAAAAAGACGAGAAAAACGCTAAGAAATATTTCGATGAGGCTTTGGACAAGATCAAAAAAAATCCAAATGAAGTCTATAATGTAGCCAGTACTTTCGAAAGAAAATCCCAAATAGAGCTGGCAATTCAATCCTACGAATTAGCGCTAACACTAGAGCCTAAATTCAATTTTAATTTTCAAACGGCACAGTTGTATGGACAAATTGGCCGGACTGATTTGATGATTGAAAAATATCTTTTGGAAGCGTATACCAATCCGCAGAATAACGTCGTGATTCAAAATCAATTGACACGATTTATGACAGAAGATGCAGATGTAAAATTTAACGATGCGCTAAAGAAAGCACTGATTTTGCGAACCCAACAAAGCCAAGATATTTTCTGGAATGAGTATTTGAGTTGGTTTTACGTGCAGCAAAAGGAATTCGGCAAGGCATTTATTCAGCAAAAAGCGATTTATAAAAGAAATCCAGAGACTTTTTTCAACATCCTAAATTTAGCACAATTAGCCAAAGAAGATGGCGATAAAGAAACCGCGATTGCCATTTACACCTTCGTTCTCGACAACACCAAAGACCTCGAGTTACTGATTCAGTCGCATACTTATTTGATGAATATTCGTATCGACACCTCAGTAGAAAAAGACTATCCGTTGATCGCCACAGAAATAGACAATTTACTAAAGGAATTTGGAATAAGTCCATATTCCTTGCCGCTTCAAATATTGCAAGCGCACTTCACCGCTTTCAATTTGAAGAACCCTGAACTTGGAAAAACAATTTTGAAAAACGCATTGAATTTGCCGCTCAACGTATATCAAAAAGCGGAAGTAAAAATGGAATTGGGAGATATTTTGCTGTTTGAAGAAAAATTCAATCAATCGCTGATTTTTTATTCTCAAATAGAGGAAGATTTGAAAAACGATGTGGTGGGTCATGAAGCCAGTCTAAAAGTAGCAAAAGCTAGCTATTTCAAAGCCGATTTTACTTGGGCACAGAAACAATTCAAGGAGCTCAAATCTGCCTCGACCCAGCTGATTGCGAACGATGCGTTGGAGTATTTTTTATTAATTAATGACAATACTGCCGCGGATTCTACCTTAACAGCGTTGAAAGTCTTAGCAAAAGCCGATTATTTGGTATATCAAAATAAAAATCAAGAAGCGCTGGCGAAATACCAGGAAATGCTGAAACAGTTCAAAGGTCAAGAAATTGAAGCAGTAACCTTATATCGCCTAGGGAAAATGTATGAAAAATTAGGCGATTACACACTGGCATTGGTACAATATCAAACGATAATCGACCAACACAAAGAATGCATTTATGTGGATGAAGCGTATTATTTTGCGGCAGAGATTTATAGCAATCAAGTGAAAGACGTCGAGAAAGCAAAATCGTATTACGAGCAAATTATTTTTCACCACGAAGACAGTATTTATTTTACTGATGCGAGGAAGAAATATAGACAATTGCGAGGCGATACAACATTATAATTGGAGACAGTAAGACATTAAGATTGTAAGACTGTAAGACAAAAGACGGTCTCATTATCTTATAATCCTAAAATCTTATAATCTAAAAATTCAAATCTATGATTCTATACAACGTCACCATCAACATAGACGATACCGTTCACGACCAATGGCTAAATTGGATGCAAGAGAAACATATTCCCGAAGTGTTAGCCACAGGTAAATTTTCAGCAGCCCGAATGGTCAAAGTTCTTGTTGAGGAAGAAATGGGAGGAACCACCTACGCCACGCAATATACAACGGATAGTAAAGCTACACTAGACAAGTATTATCAAGAAGATGCCCCGCGATTGCGAGAAGAAGGCCAACGCCTTTTTGCAGATAAAATGATGGTATTTCGCACCGAATTGGAAGTGATTTCTGAATTCTGGCCGAATAACAATTAGAATAAAGTTCTAAAATCGTAGGATTCAATATCTTCCTCAAAAATTAGCTAAAAATCTTTGCGCCTTAGCGTCTTTGCGAGCAAAAAACCCAAATCATGGAAAAAGTAACCCCAAAAAAACACCTCGGACAACATTTTCTAAAAGACGAAAGTATTGCGCAGGCAATTGCAGATACATTGAATTTTGACGGCTACAATGACATTCTCGAAATTGGCCCCGGCATGGGCGTGCTGACCAAATATCTTCTAGAAAAACCAACAACGACCTATGTCATAGAAATTGATAAAGAGTCGGTTACCTACCTAGAAAACAATTACCCAAAATTGCAGGGTAAGATCATTTCAAAAGATTTTCTAAAATACAACATCAATGAGGTTTTTGAAGGCAAACCCTTTGCGATCATTGGCAATTTTCCATACAATATTTCAACACAAATTGTATTTAAAATGCTCGAACTTCGAAACCAAATTCCAGAGTTTTCCGGGATGTTTCAAAAAGAAGTCGCCGAACGTATTTGTGAAAAGAAAGGGACGAAAGCCTACGGGATTCTCTCTGTTTTAGTCCAAGCTTTTTACGATGCTGAATATTTGTTTACAGTCAGTGAAACGGTTTTTGATCCGCCACCAAAAGTAAAATCTGGTGTATTGCGTTTGCGCAGAAAGGAAAACTTTACCTTGCCATGTAGTGAAAAATTGTTTTTTATAGTTGTGAAAACAGCCTTTCAACAGCGACGTAAGACATTGCGAAACAGTCTAAAAACTTTAAATTTATCGGATAATTTACGAGAAGATAGTATCTTTGACCTCCGACCAGAGCAACTGTCCTATATGCAGTTTATAGATCTAACGCAAAAAATAGAAGCCGATGGAGTTTAAAATCAGCAAAGAACTAATTCAACAATTAGAGCAACTTATTCAATCTAGAAACGATGTGCAACTCGAAATCTTATTGAATGACTTGCACCATGCTGATATTGCGGAAATTCTTGACGAGCTCGATTTTGATGAAGCAACTTATATATTTAAAGTCCTCGACAGCGAAAAAACAGCTGAAATTCTACTCGAATTAGAAGATGATTTACGTGAAAATATCCTCAGTAGATTGTCTCCGAAGGAAATCGCGGAAGAACTTGATGAACTAGAAACCAACGATGCTGCCGATATTATTGCAGAGTTGTCTCAGGAGAAAAAAGAGGAAGTAATTTCTGAGCTTCAAGACGTTGAACACGCTAAAGACATTGTTGAATTGCTCAGATTTGATGAAGACACAGCGGGTGGAATCATGCACAAAGAGTTGGTAAAAGTCAATGAGAATTGGAATGTACTCACTTGTGTCAAAGAAATGCGAATTCAAGCAGAGAATATTTCTCGCGTTCATTCGATTTATGTTGTGGATGATGAAGATCGATTGAAAGGGCGTTTGTCTTTGAAGGATTTACTCACGACTTCAACAAAAACACCGATTCGCGATATTTATATTAGTAAACTAAATTACGTAAAAGTCGATACCGAAGATGTCGAAGTGGCGCGTATCATGCAAAAGTATGACTTAGAAGCCATTCCTGTTGTGGATGAATTAGGACGATTAGTCGGTCGAATCACCATCGATGATATCGTAGACGTTATCAAAGACGAAGCCGACAAGGATTACCAATTGGCTGCTGGTATCTCACAAGACGTTGAAGCAGATGATAGCATTCTTGAACTGACCAAAGCCCGTTTGCCGTGGCTCGTCTTAGCGCTTTTAGGCGGATTTATCACCGTACGTGTATTAGGTTTGTTCGAAGGTGCAATGCTAGAACATGGGAACTTGTTCTTTTTTACACCGCTAATTGCCGCGATGGCTGGAAATGTGGGTGTACAATCTTCTGCGATCATTGTACAAGGTTTGGCCAATGATACTTTAAGCGGCTCCTTGTTCAACCGATTGATAAAGGAAGTGTCGTTAAGTTTACTCAATGGGTTCATTTTAGCATCTATTCTTTTTCTAGGAAGCCATTTCCTTCTCAACGTCGAATTTATAATTGGCATTATTGTTACCATTGCACTCGTTTCTGTGATTATCATAGCCTCACTAATCGGTACATTTATTCCGCTTTTATTAGATAAATTTGGCATCGACCCCGCATTAGCAACAGGTCCGTTTATCACTACAAGCAATGATATCTGTGGAATTCTAATCTACTTCTCGATTGCTAAATTGATTTTAGGATTTTAAAAATTAAAGCCCATGAACATTCATATCATCGGTGGCGGGAACTTAGGAGTTGCCATCGCACTCGGAATTACAAAATACACCAGCAATCATTCCGTGACGATTACCCGCAGAAATACGGATAGCATCCAACATTTGATGGAAAAAGGAATTACAGTTTCCAACAACAATACATTTCAAATCGAAAACGCAGATGTCATTTTTCTAACCGTAAAACCATATCAAATCGCAAGCGTTCTAGTTGAAATATTGCCTTTTATTGCGAACAAAGTAGTCGCTTCAGCGGTAAGTGGTTTTGCCATCGAAACGATTCAACAAATCACGCAAGACTCTTGCAGTGTTGTTCGAATTATGCCCAATATTGCCATACAATTTGGCGAATCAGCTACCTGTATTTCATTTACTGAAAAAGACAAAAATGAAGCGCAACCGGTCATCGATTTGTTCCAACAACTCGGCACTGCTCCTGTCATCGAAGAAAAACTGATGGACGCTGCAACTGTTTTAGGTGCCTGCGGAACCGCTTATGCGTTACGCTATATTCGCGCCTCGATGCAAGCCGGAATCGAAATTGGTTTCGACTCTCAAACCGCACTCGCCATTGCAGCCCAAACCGCAAAAGGTGCTGCTCAAATGCTATTGGAAGAAAAAATTCATCCGGAGCAACTTATTGATCGAGTAACCACTCCACAAGGTTGTACCATTGTTGGACTCAACGAAATGGAACACCAAGGTTTTAGTTCGTCGTTGATCAAAGGAATTAAGACTTCGCTTCAGAAAATAAAAGAGTAATTTTTGGGCAGTCCCACGCCGAAAAGGCGGGTCGGGCTATCCGCTATATCTTTTTTTGTTTGTCACCCCGAGCGCAGTCGAGGGGTTTTTCTTTTACAAAAAAAGGATGCCGCTACTATCCCTACTGCACACCTGATTCCAAATCAAAATCGTATTTTTGAAACAACTTTCAAGGTTTATCCACTATGTCAGCAATCAAAATCCTCCACATCGACAACAATCACCCAATTCTCAAACAACAATTGGAAGCAGCAGGGTTCATCAATGACGAAGATTTCACATCATCCAAAGAAGTTATCGGATCTAAAATTCACGACTATCAAGGAATCGTCATTCGCAGTCGATTTCAAATCGATAAAACGTTTATAGACAAAGCCACCAACTTACAATTTATTGCTCGTGTTGGCGCCGGTCTAGAAAGCATCGATTGTGACTACGCAACTTCCAAAAACATCACACTCATTGCTGCGCCAGAAGGAAATCGGAACGCTGTGGGTGAACATACTTTGGCCATGCTTTTGTCACTTTTCAACAATCTTAATGTGGCAGATGCCGAAGTTCGGAGCGGACAACGAAACCGAGAAAGCAATCGCGGTCACGAACTCGACGGAAAAACAATCGGTATCATCGGTTACGGGAATATGGGCAAATCCTTCGCGAAGAAATTGCGGGGTTTCGACGTAGAAGTGTTGTTTTATGATATCCAAAATGGTATTGGAGATGCCAATGCAAAACAAGTGGCGCTGGCAGAATTGCAGCAAAAAGCAGATGTTGTGAGTTTGCATATTCCGTGGACGCCGGAAACCAACGGACTTGTCAATCGAGATTTTATCAACGCTTTTCAAAAACCGTTTTGGCTACTCAACACTTCTCGAGGAAAAAATGTAGTAACAGCAGATTTGGCAGAAGCTTTAAAAACCGGTAAGATTCTGGGCGCTGGCTTGGACGTCATTGAATACGAAAATCTATCTTTTGAAACACTCAATACCGCCGCTTTACCAGAAGCTTATCAATATTTATTACAATGCAAAAATGTTTTGTTGACGCCACACATTGCGGGCTGGACCGTCGAAAGTCAACAGAGTTTAGCACAAGTAATTGTGGACAAAATCAAAGAAAAATACTTCGGAAGCAAAATAACAATAACCGAGGAAGTTCGTGTGACCGGAATTGGCGGCGTGTTTTTCAAAGCTGCAAATCCAAAGGAATTGGTCGCTTGGTATGGGAAACATCTTGGACTCAAAACCGATGATTACGGTTCCACTTTTTGGTGGAAAGATAAAAACGGAAATAATTGTTCGACGCAATGGTCACCTTTCAAAGCCGACACCACTTATTTTCAACCCAGTGAAAAACAGTTTATGCAAAATTTCAGAGTAGCGAATCTTGAAGTCCTATTGCGAAATCTAGCAGCAGAAGGCGTAACAATCGTTGGTGAAATGGAAACTTACGACTATGGAAAGTTCGGATGGATACTCGATCCGGAAGGCAACAAAATTGAACTTTGGGAACCTATCGATAGCGTGTTTCAATAAATTTTATATTTTTATACAATCAACCTAACAAGCAAATAGTATGGAGGAAGTAAAAAATGAAGATTGGAATAGACCTCATGAGCCACAATTTAAACCTGAAAACAAAAAAGTGGTCGCTGGAATTTTAGGAATTCTGTTCGGAGGATTAGGCATTCACAAATTTATTCTAGGTTACACCACCGAAGGGATAATTCAAATTCTACTTTCTATTATTACCTGCGGAATAGTTGGTAGTTTCATCGGATTGATTGAAGGAATCATCTATCTAACGAAAACCGATGAAGAATTTTATCATACGTATCAAGCCAATAAGAAAGGCTGGTTCTAATGAACCTGAATCAAATTACAATTTCGGTTCGTGATGTAGCAAAATCAATTGGATTTTACGAACAATTAGGTTTGCATTTAATTGTAAAATCACTTCCAACCTACGCCCGATTCCAATGTCCGATGGGCGAATCAACTTTTTCATTGCATCAATCAGACGAGCAAAATAGTAGCGCCACTTGGATTTATTTTGAAGTCGATCCTCTCGATGCAAAAGTCAATGAACTCCTCGCTCTAGGGTTTGAATTTGAAGAATTACCCAACGACAAGCCTTGGTTGTGGCGTGAAGCGCGACTAAGAGATCTCGATAAAAATCAATTGATATTGTATTACGCAGGAGTAAATAGAAAAAACCCGCCATGGCGAATTCAATAAGCGTATAGATTTATATCTTTTCGCCTTTTTCCGCCAACTTCCGCTCCAGTTCCGCTTGAAATTCTTCCATCACTGGTTTCATCGTACTTTCGGGTAAGTCTGCAATTCGAATATACATCAACCCATCGATCGCATTATTAAATAGCGGATCTACATTGAAAGCAACCACGCGTGCGTTTTGCTTGATGTATTTCTTAATCAATACCGGAAGACGCAAAGTGCCAGGCTCGATTTCGTCAATAATCTTATCAAATTTGATCAAATCAGCTTCGGCTTCATCAAAAATAAAATCCTTGTCGGCGTCTTTCAACTTCACTCGAAATTCCTTTTTCGGATGTATATATTGCGCAATATACGGGTCGTAATAATGCGATTTCATAAACTCGATCATCAACGACTTGGAAAAATCTGTAAACTGATTGCTAATACTCACACCACCAATCAAAAATTTATGTTCCGGATGGTGCAACGTGGTGTGCACAATTCCTTTCCACAATAAGAATAACGGCATCGGTTTTAATTGGTAGTCTTTAGAAATAAATGCGCGACCCATTTCAATCGACTTACTCATCATGTCGTGCAATTCTGGTTCAAACCGAAACAATTCTTGTAAATAAAAGCCGTCTATGCCATACTTAGGAAAAATCTCAGAACCCAATCCCATGCGATAAGCACCTGCAATTTGTTGCGCTTCCTCATCCCACAAAAACAAATGGTGGTAGTATTGATCGTATTTGTCTAAGTCAATGGAATTGTTGGTTCCTTCTCCAATTTCTCTAAAAGTCACTTCACGCAAACGTCCAATTTCATGTAGAATGTTAGGGATTTTATGCGCTTCGGTAAAAAACACTTCGTAGTTTTTACTGTGTGTCAACCTTGAATCTGAATTTCTCAAACTCGCAACTTCGGCCACCATTTTTTCGTGATTGGCTGGCGTAGCAATTTCTTTTGGACTTCTAGGAAGTTTTAAATTATTGAGATTGGTCGCCGATAAAAACGGCACGTCCTTTTCAAAAGAATTGGCCAACATATAGGTTTTCTTTCTCAAAAATTCAGAGTATTCTTCAATGGTTTTATGTTCATTTTGCTCAGCTACAGAAATGGGTTTTCCAATGCGAACCTTAATCACACGGTCTTTTTGCGTTAGCAATTCAGAGGGCAGTTTTGCGGTTCTTAACGTTGGATTTAAGCTAGAAAGCAAATAAAACAATCGACTGTTCTTTGCGTGAAAATAAATCGGAACTACCGGAACTTGCGCTTTGCGAATGACTTTAATCGCGCCTTCTTCCCATGCTTTGTCCACCATCAATTTTCCGTCTTTATAGGTAGAAACTTCACCCGCTGGAAACATTCCTAAGGGCTTTCCATCACTTAAGTGACGTAAAGTCTCTTTGATTCCAATGACACTTGATTTTGCGTTTTTCAAGTTCTCAAACGGATTCACCGGCATAATATAAGGCTTCAACGGATCGATGCGGTGCAACAAGAAGTTGGCAATAATTTTAAAATTCGGCTCGCGCTCTAACATCAATTTCAATAACAGGATTCCATCAATCCCACCCAAAGGATGATTGGAAATCGTAATATAAGCGCCGTCTTTCGGTAAACGTTTGAAATCTTCCTCAGGTATTTCAAATTTGATTTGAAATTCATCTAAAATGGCATTCAGAAACGGCACGTCTTGCAAGTGCTTATTCCTGTCGTAAATCTTATTTAGGGTAGAAATTTTCAGGATTTTCATCATCAACCAACCAGCAAAAGTTCCTAAAACCCCATATTTGTCGGCGTGTATTGCTTTGGCAACTTCCTTTGCGGTAACTAAACCCATGTTTGTTTTTGTTTATCGAGACAGAAACAAAGATAGCAAAAAACTCCATTTTACTTTATCCTTTTTTATTACATTTGAATGACAAAAAATAAACGCCTACGATGAAAATTATTTCCTATAATGTCAATGGTATTCGTGCTGCGATCTCAAAAGGATTTATCCCATGGTTGCAGCAGGCCAATCCAGACGTCATCTGCCTTCAAGAGATAAAAGCAACGCCAGAACAAATCCCTTTGCTCGATTTCGAGTTGGCAGGTTATCCCTATCATTTTTGGTTTCCCGCCGAGAAAAAAGGATACAGCGGCGTGGCCATTTTATCTAAAGTTAAACCCAATAATATTCAATTCGGAACCGGCATAGCGCACATGGATTTTGAAGGAAGAAATCTCCGCGTCGATTTTGATGATTTTTCTGTAATGTGCCTGTATCTGCCCTCAGGTACCAACATCGATCGCCTCGACCATAAGTTTATGTATATGGATGATTTCCAAAACTACATCAACGAACTTAAAAAAGAAATTCCCAATTTAATCATCTGTGGCGATTATAATATTTGCCACGAAGCCATCGACATTCACGATCCGATTCGCAACAGAACGGTGTCCGGATTTTTACCCGAAGAACGCGCTTGGCTCGACAACTTTATGAAAAGCGGCTTCGTAGATAGTTTTAGATTTTTAAATAAAGAACCGCATAATTACACGTGGTGGAGTTACCGCGCCGGCGCCAGAGGCAATAACAAAGGTTGGCGCATCGATTACTGTTTGGTGAGCGAATCTTTGAAAAGCAGAATAAAAAGAGCCGTTATTCTACCAGACGCAAAACATTCGGATCATTGCCCGACCATGGTCGAGATAGATTAATAGGAGCCGGGAACCTGCTGTTCGCTCCCAATCTTTTTTGCTTGTCACCCCGAGCGCAGTCGAGGGGCTTTTTCTAAGCAAAAAAGGATTTCCGCTGCCATCAGGGCTAGTGTTTTCGTCACGATACAAATAATAAAATAAATACAAATATGAAATATACTTCAGCATTTTTACTCAGTTTACTCCTAATAACATCATCTTGCGTTACCAAGAAAGTTTACCAAGATCTCGAAAATAAATACGCCGATCTCAAAAAAGAAAATCGCCGCATTCAAGACGAAACCGATGACTGCATCAAATCAAAAGCAGATATGGAAATGGCCTATGAAGCCATCAAAAGCGAGCTCAATGATACGCGATTGGAACGCGATAAGAATCTGGCCGATTACAATGCCGCGAACAATAACTACAAAGCCATGCAAGCTTCATATGCTGCCTTAGAGAAAAACAGCAACGACGCATTGCAAGCCAATATGGATAAAAACAGAGCGCTTTTGGCACAGCTTGATGACAAAGAACAAGCATTGACTGCAGAACAAAATCGGTTGAATAAAGTAAAGAATGATCTGCAGAAAAGTTCAGAGCGATTGGCGGAGTTAGAAAGTCTAATGGCAGCCAAAGATGCCAACATGAGAAAGTTGAAAGAAACATTGTCTAGCGCGCTGAATAGCTTTGAAGGAAAAGGACTAACCGTACAACAAAAGAACGGGAAAGTCTATGTTTCAATGGAAAATAAACTATTGTTTAGCTCCGGAAGTTGGGCAGTAGGTGCGGAAGGAAGACGGGCAGTAGTAGAAGTTGGAAAAGTTTTGGCAGCCAATCCAGATATTGCTGTTTTGATTGAGGGGCACACTGACGATGACGAATTTAATGGTTCTGGACCCATAGCAGATAACTGGGATCTATCCACCAAAAGAGCCACGGTAATTGTCAATATTCTCGGAGAAAACAAAGGCATCAATCAACAGAATTTGACCGCAGCAGGAAGAAGTGAATACGCGCCAGTAGCAAGCAATTCTTCAGCAGATGGCAAGGCAAAAAACAGAAGAATCGAAATCATTTTGACACCAAAGTTGGATGAGATTTCTAAGATGTTGAACCAATTGTAATCTCACAATTTCATATAGAAAAAGCAGCGTCGCAAAGAAAATAAACACTTTGCGACGCTGCTTTTTTGTTTTGAAAATCTTGACGCTTATTTCACCGTCAACTTCGAACTGATACTCAATCCGGCTTGGTCTTTAATCGAAACAATATATAATCCCGTTTGCAAACTTGCAATCGAAACGGTGTTGGTCTCAGCGTTTACACCTTGCGTCATTACTGTTTTTCCAGTCATATCTACTACAGTCAAAGTTGAAGGAAATTGCAATCCCTTTGTTTTTAAGGATACTTCATTTTGCGCTGGATTTGGATACAACTCAAAAGTATCTTTATCAAAGCTGTTGGTCGCTAGTGAAGTGTCTATAATTTTATAAACGGTATTTCCTCCTGCAACATATAGCTCTCCATTAATATCCTCTCCAAATGTTGTTGGACCTAAATTTGAAAAAGCATTCGACCAAACAATCGTCCCACTTGTATCAGTGTAACCAATTTTATCAGTGCAATATTCAGCAAATACATATTTCCCATACAAATTTGGAAATTGAGTTCCTCGATAAACATATCCACCTGTAATCGAATTACATGGGTCTGAACCACCATGAGGATATGCTGCTACCGGAAATGTAAATACTAATGATCCTGAACATGTAGAGTAAACATTATTTCCTTCATAACATTTCCAACCGTAGTTTAATCCCGTCGGAAGTGGTGCAGCAGTTCTATTGATTTCTTCCGCTTGATTTTGACCAACATCTGCAATCCATAAATCACCATTCAAACGGTCGAAATTGAACTTCCATGGATTTCTCAATCCAATCGCCCAAATTTCATCATTTCCTGCCACGCCAACATAAGGATTGTCCGCTGGAATTCCGTAAGGTGATGCAGAATCAACATCGATTCGGAGCATTTTTCCTAAATTATCATTAATGTTCTGCGCTCTGTTTCCAGGATCACCGCCACTTCCTCCATCACCCATTCCGATGTAAAGATAACCGTCTGGACCAAATCTTAAACTTCCGCCGTTATGGTTGGAAAAAGGTTGTGTTACCGTTAATATGATTGTTGCGCTAGACGGATCTGCCACATTAGGATTTGCCGAAACCGAATATCGGGCAATCACAGTATTTCCAGCGGTGTTCGTGTAATTGATGTAGAAATATCCGTTCGTTGCATAATTAGGATGAAATGCTAAACCCAACAATCCTCGTTCTCCGCCTGAAGTAATCGTTGCCGAAGTTAGTGTGAGAAAGTTAGTGGCGTTTACGGTGCCATTGGGGTTTAAAATCTTAATGGCGCCACTTTGTTGTAAGACGAATAATCTTTCATCACCGACTGGGTGTTCAATCGCGGTAATACTACTAAATCCGGTAGCAAAAGAGGTAATGTTGATACTTTGAGCAATCGAAAATGAACTCAAAAGCACAATTAAAAAAGTAATAATTTGTTTCATAACATTTATTTTTTTGTTTTGACCGTAAATATAAATAAATGATTTGAAAGCGTAACTTTATAATTGTTAATTACTTATTCGATAATGCAAAAGTGGAATTACAAATTTCCGATGCTTTTATCTTTGGGATATTTTACTTTATAACTCAATCGGATTTTCTTGGTTTCGTTGGGTTTTAAATTCAAATCCCAAGTGAGTATTCCAGTTTCTGCATTTACTTTTGCGTTGTCACTTTCGACTAAAGTCACTTCAATTTCTTTATCTGGACTCAATGGATATTGATCTTTCAATAAAAGTTGTACTGCTTCTTTTTTGTTATTTCGAAGTGTAATATCGTACGTGAAAGTTTGTTCTTTCTTTGATGACAAGAATTTCGTCCCTGATTTATCGACTACTTTTTCTCGTTTTATGGAGATTTTTTTATCTCTTCCCATACTTAAATTTAAGGTGTCTGAAGTTTGATTGGCGTTGATATAAGTCTTTCCTACATACAATCCTTCAAAAATAATATTGGCTTCACCAGGTAATAAGTTGTACTTCGAATAGTCGCTAATTTCGGCCAGCAAAAAAGCTTCTTTTTCTACACGAGGTGCTGCATAGTATTTATAAGTAGATGGTAATTGTAATTCTTTTAGAGCCACACTATGCGATTTTCCGTTAGACAAAATATCATAAGGAATGTCGATATCAAAAGAAATGTTGAGTTGGTTTTCCACAACATTAGCATTGATGGCGGCCGCTGCATAGCCTAGCTGTTTTTTTTCTTTTCGAATCCCATCTGCTGTAACAACAACTTCTTGGAGACTATTTCTTTGATATTCATTGTCTGCCTCCGCATAAGGCATATTATATTGCAACCACCAAGCATTCAAAATGGGCGCTTGATTGTTTTGATTTGGATTGCCACTAGACAAAGTAAGTTTCACTTTTTTCCAATCAATCCCAGTGTTTTGAACCACTTGCGCTTTATA
>JBIKRP010000258.1:0-4039 GCA_044349145.1 Flavobacterium sp. | reverse complement strand
TTTTTTTAAGATATCTAACTCCTCCATAATCCTTAAGGATTTAATATTTTTTTCAATTTAGTCTTAATTCGATTCATTTTCACTCTAGCATTGACTTGACTAATTCCCAATGTTTCCGATATTTCTTCGTAATCTTTATCCTCCAAATACATAAATACCAGCGCTTTTTCAATATCATTCAATTGATAGACCGCCTGATACATCAACTTGATTTGTTCTTCTTCTTCGTAGTTGTATTCCTCTTGCCTGATAAATACGTTTGCGGTGTCGAAATTGGAGGTTTGTATCGATCGTGTGCTTTTGCGATACAAAGTAATGGCCGTATTCAAAGCCACGCGATACGCCCAAGTAGAAAATTTGCTATCGCCACGAAATTTCGGAAACGCTTTCCATAATTGAATGGTGATTTCCTGAAATAAGTCTTTGTGAGCGTCTTCACCAGAAGTATACAACCGACAAATCTTGTGGATGATATTCTGATTCTCTTTCAATTGTTTGACAAAAGACTGCTCTAAATCTTGACTCATAACTGCGTTAGTTAACCAATGCCTAATTTTGTTACAAATTAATGATTTTTTTCATTAGGAGCACAAATTTTTGTTTTCATCATGACGCGTCGTCCCGCTGTTCGTTCTATCTTTTTTGTTTTGAAAAACCCCTCGACTGCGCTCGGGGTGACAAAACAAAAAAGGATGCCACTGCCATCGGGGCTATCAAAGAACGTTTTGCATTCATAAGAACCAATTCAATTCGTTTTACTCTAAAGCCATCAAGTCTTCGTATCTTAGCGGTGCACAACCTAAAACTTACAACTTACAACTTACAACATACAACTTACAACATACAACATACAACCCACAACTCAAAATGAACATCCCGCAATCTAATCTTCCCAGAATTGTAATCATCGGCGGTGGCTTTGCTGGAATTGCTTTAGCCAAGAAACTTAAGAATCAGAAAGTACAAGTGGTGCTCATTGACAAACACAATTACCATACTTTTCAACCTTTGTTGTATCAAGTCGCCACGGGTGGACTAGAAGCAGGTTCCATCGCGTATCCCATTCGAAAAAAAATTCAAGAATACAATGATTTCTACTTTCGTCTGGCACGCGTCAACGAAATCGATACGAAAAATCAAATGATTAAAGCGGATATTGGCGAACTCCATTACGATTATCTCGTGCTCGCCAACGGTTCTAAAACCAATTTTTTTGGCAACAAAGAAATCGAACGCAACAGCATGTCGATGAAAAACATTCCGCAATCGCTTAACATTCGCAGTTTGATTCTGGAGAATTTCGAACAAGCACTATTAATCAACGATCCTTCAGAACGAAATGCGTTAATGAATTTTTGCCTTGTTGGAGGCGGGCCCACTGGCGTTGAACTAGCAGGCGCCTTAGCGGAAATGAAAAACGCCATTCTTCAAAAAGATTATCCTGATCTCGATATCAAGAATATGCAAATCAATCTCATTCAAAGTGGAGACAGAATCCTCAATACCATGAGCGAAAAATCATCTGCAGAGGCGGAGGAATTTCTTGTTCGATTGGGAGTCACGGTTCACAAAAATATTCGGGTTTTGAGTTATGACGGTCGAACAATAATAACCAATTCAACTACAACTTTTGATACCGCTACCGTCATCTGGACCGCTGGTGTTCAAGCAGCTACCATTCCAGGTCTTCGTGCAGAATCATTGGTTGAGAAAGTAGAACGTATTCGCGTAGATGCGTACAATCAAGTCATCGGCTACGATACCATTTTTGCCATCGGCGACATCGCTTCAATGGAAACCACTTTGTATCCGCAAGGTCATCCCATGATGGCGCAACCTGCCATGCAACAAGGCGAATTATTGGGAGAAAATTTCATCAAGAAAATTAACAAACAACCGATGATTCCTTTTGAGTACAACGACAAAGGTTCGATGGCAACCATCGGCAGGAACAAAGCCGTAGTCGATTTGCCAAAGTACCATTTTAGCGGCGTTTTCGCTTGGTTTGTTTGGATGTTCGTGCATTTGTTTTCACTGATCGGTTTCAAAAACAAAGCAGTGGTTTTCTTGAATTGGGTCTACAATTACATCAAATTTGATCGCGAAGGTCGCTTGATTATTCGTCCATTCAAAAAGAAAAGCTTTACGACGTTTACGAGTGATGAAGTTTGATAACTTGCAACCTACAACTTACAACTCACAACCTTTATAATAATTCACCATCAAATTGACAAACTTACTATAACTCTCTAATCCGTCTTTTTGTTGGTTGAATTTCAAGAAATTGTCGTAAAAGATCTTAAATCCGGATTCAATGAAAGTCTCATACTGTCTCCAGAAGTCTTCACTTTCTTGGTAGTTTTTCAAAATTCCTGGATGGATTGTTTTCACCAATTGCTTCAATACTTTTGGATTTCGAATTTCCCAATTGTGCAAGCAGTATCGTAAGGCAAAGCTGTAGCCTGAATATTGAAAATACAGATTCTCATTTTTTGTTGAAGCTAAAAATCCAATAAAATTGCATTCACTTTCACTAGCATATCCCAATTGATGCGCCATTTCGTGGCAGGTTGTTGTCGGGAAATTATACATCGGCCCCATATCATTGACCTGTGCTTCATTCGTAAATGGATTCAAATAACCGCCAAAACCCATGTAGGTCAAAGGGAAGCTAAACAAGGATTTTTTGACACTCAAATGGTCGTATTCAAAAATAGGGTAGGCCAGCGCAAGATTTTGGTAGCCTTTTAAATTCATCTCAAAAACGTCCTGTTGCGAATAGGGAAAAGTTACTTTCACGGAGTCGTGCGCAACAAGCTGATGATGAACAGCATTGGTCTTAGCAATCAGTTTTTTTGTAAATGCGTACAAATCGGCATCGGTGTAATCGCGTTCGATATCTAGTTTCTCAAAGAGTGGCTGGCGGCAATAGTTCAATCCCCAACACAAGTGAAAGAAGAAATAAAATACAGCGAGACAACTCAAAATTTTTAATCCGTTGCTTTTCCATTGTAGTTTCCACGTTTTGCGTTTTTTCCAAAACCATTTCAAAGCAAAAAAGATAACAATGCCGTAAACACAATCTCCAAATGAAAAAGGAATTGTTCCCAATGCCATTCTCCATACATTAGCCATTTTCGGATACAAGCCGTTGGAGTAATAATTCTCGACGGTTTCCGGAAAAAACGAAATAACCTGCAAAACAATTACTTGAATCAATAGAAAGAGCGGTAAGAAATACTTGCGATGCACAGTCTTAATTTTGGAATGTAAATATATCGAAAAAGCACATAAACTTTGTAACTTTGGCTGCCTGAGTTGCTGAGTGACTGAGTAACTAAGTTACTGAGAAACGAAGCGTAAGAAAAAAACTCAGGTACTCAGTAACTTAATAACTCAGAAACTTTAAAAAATGAGCCAAGAAATCAGAAACCTAGAACCAAAAGCATTGTGGAATAAATTTGCCGACTTAAATGCAGTTCCTCGTCCATCCAAAAAAGAAGATCGTGTTATTCAATTCATGAAAGATTTCGGGAATAGCCTCGGATTAGAAACTTTTGAAGATGAAATTAGAAATGTGATTATCCGTAAACCAGCAACGCCTGGTATGGAAAATCGTAAAACAGTCGTGCTGCAAGGCCATTTGGATATGGTGCATCAAAAAAACGGAGACACCAATTTTGATTTCGACAAACAAGGCATAGATATGTATGTCGATGGCGACTGGGTTCGTGCTCGAGGGACAACTTTAGGAGCTGACAACGGATTAGGAGTGGCAATGGCGATGGCGATTTTGGAAAGTACTGATATTCCACATCCAGCCATTGATGCGCTTTTTACCATCGATGAAGAAACCGGAATGACTGGTGCTCTAAACCTAAAAGGAGGCATACTACAAGGAGAAATCCTTTTGAATATGGATACCGAAGAAGATGACGAAATTGATATTGGTTGCGCCGGAGGAATTGATGTAACCGCCACGAGAAGCTACCACGAAGAAGAAACACCGGAAGGTTCCGTGGGTTATACCATTACCGTA
>JBIKRP010000256.1:0-4061 GCA_044349145.1 Flavobacterium sp. | reverse complement strand
ATAAAGTAACCGCAGCGGATACGATTGTTTCTAATGCTTCATGTACCACAAACTGTTTAGCGCCTTTAGCTAAAGTAATCAATGATAATTTCGGAATCGTAGAAGCATTAATGACTACAGTTCACGCGACAACATCAACTCAAATGACGGCTGACGGACCTTCCAAAAAAGATTGGAGAGGCGGACGTGCTGCCAGTGTTAATATTATTCCATCTTCTACAGGTGCCGCAAAAGCAGTAGGAAAAGTAATTCCAGAGCTTAATGGTAAATTAACAGGAATGTCATTCAGAGTTCCAACCGTTGACGTTTCTGTAGTTGACTTAACCGTAAAAGTAGCCAAAGAAACTTCTTACGAGGAAATCATGAAAGTGCTTAAAAACGCTTCAGAAACGAGCATGAAAGGAATCCTGGGATACACTGAAGATGATGTCGTTTCTCAAGATTTCATCTCAGACAAACGCACCTCGATTATTGATGCAAAAGCTGGAATCGGACTAAATTCAACTTTTTTCAAAATTGTATCTTGGTATGATAATGAGTACGGTTACTCTAGTAAATTAATCGATTTGTCAGTGCATATTGCTGGCTTAAAATAAAATAGTACATTTACGAAGTCCCATTTTTTATAGATGGGACTTTTATTTTAGGAGCTAATCCCGCTATCCGTTGCAATCTTTTCCGCCACACGAGCGAAGCGAACTGACGAGGTAAACCAAGGCGTAAAGGGATTTTCACTACTATCGGGGCTAGAACCCAGACTTTAAGAAGGAAAGATTATTAGATCATAGGATTGAATCTTCCAATTTAAATTCAATAATTACATAATCTTAAGATCTTACAGTCTTAAAATCTAATATTCTAATATGAAACTACTCGTAGACAGTGGCTCGACCAAAGCCGATTGGATCGCCATCGATGAATCAGGAAAAGTATTATTTACTACCCAAACATTGGGCTTAAATCCAGAAGTTTTAACCAAAGAAGAAATTATCACTCGTCTCGATGATAAGTTTGATATTTCTCACAACAAAGACAAAGCTAGTCATCTGTTCTTTTACGGTGCAGGCTGCGGAACAGACAGAATGAAAGATTTCTTAGCCAAAGTCTTCGAAGAATATTTCAGCAACGCTGCCATTTCTGTTCACGAAGACACGTATGCAGCGGTCTACGCTACAACACCAAAAGGAGAGAAAGCCATTGTCTGTATATTAGGAACAGGCTCAAATTGTAGCTATTTCGATGGCAAAGTATTGCATCAAAAAGTGCAGTCTTTAGGATACATCGCGATGGATGATTGTTCTGGCAATCGATTCGGAAGACACTTGTTGCGCGGCTATTATTTTAATAAAATGCCAAAAGAACTTGCACGAGAATTTGAAGAAGAGTATAACGTTGATCCAGATTACATCAAACACAACTTATACAAAGAACCCAATCCAAATGCGTATTTGGCAACATTTGCCAAGTTTCTAATCAAGCACAAAGACAATCCATTTTGCAAAAATATCATCAAAGCTGAGATGAAAGATTTTGCTGAAAATTACATTATGCAATTTGATAATTGTAGAGATGTTTTGGTTCACTTTGTTGGCTCAATCGCTTTCTACCTCAAAGATGAATTGGAAGAAATTCTAGAAACCTACGACATCAAAGTAGGCAATGTGCTTCGTAGACCAATAGACGGATTGATTGCTTATCATATCTTGAATAAATAACAACATTATGGAGATTGCCATCATCGCACACGACCGAATGAAAGCTGATATGGTGCAGTTCCTAAATAAAAACAAAGCAATTTTACTGCAAGAACACATCAAGTTGATTGCTACTGGAACGACCGGTGGACAAGCGGAAAATGCAGGATTTAAAGTAAAACGAATGCTTTCAGGTCCAATGGGTGGTGATGCCCAAATTGCTGCAAGAGTTGCTGAAGGAAAAACGAAAATGGTTTTGTTTTTTAAAGATCCTAATTCTAGTCATCCCCATGAAGTGGATATCAATATGCTGATTCGGGTTTGTGATGTGCATAACATACCATTAGCGACCAATAAAGCAACGGCTCAATTATTACTCAATGCTATCGCGTTGCCATCATAGCAATCTCAATATTAACAAACTTTGGCAAAGCTGCCACTTGAACCGTTTCTCTCGCAGGAGCGGTTTCTTCGTTAAAGTACTTGCTGTACACGGCATTAATTCTTGCAAAATCGTGCATGTTTGTAATGAAAATGGTTGTCTTATAAACATTTTCAAAAGTCATTTCCGCAGCTTCTAGAAGTGCTTTTAAATTCTCCATCACTTGCTCGGTTTCTGCTTCAATAGAATCCAGAACCAATTCCATAGTGTTCGGATTTAGAGCGATTTGACCTGATGTATATAAAGTATCACCCACCATCACGGCTTGACTATATGGACCAATCGGTGCTGGTGCTTTTTCAGTAAAAATGATTTTTTTCATGGTGCAAAATATTAACTGTAATTATCTTAAGACTCGATCTGGAAGTGTTCTTTTTTCCCATTTGATATCGCTCAGAACTCCAGATTTGATTCCGATAAAGAAAGACCAAAAGGCATTGGTCCCGTATGGTGTCCAACTAAAATCCATGCGCCAACTCAATAAATCACGAGAGAATCTAAACTGGGTAAACGTGACCCCTTTTTGCACAAAATCATAACCTGTAGAAACGCCCACTTTCCATTTAGGCGCAATGTCAGAGTTTACAGACATCATCACAGAATTTCCCGAAATTTCTTTTTCTCTTCTATTATTAGAATAAGTGAGTTGATAAGCAAAGTTGATGTCCCAAGGCAACGTATATTTATAAAAACCTTTAAAATCGTCTTGCTCTTCATCCTCGCCGAATTGATTTAACCGCCGATCACTAAAATCAGTATTGGTTCCAAACAAATCATCTTCTCGTCCACCATTACGAAGCCCTTGATTATTCTTCTTTTGCTCCTTCTCATCACCACTAAAATCGGTACTATTTAGGGAGTAATTGATAGTCATATTAGCACTAGTCATTCGAAATAGGCTGCCTCCATTATCAATATTAAAGGTATTAAATGTTCGTCCTGAATTGTCAATGGCGTATGGATTTAAAGTTGTACCAAAATTGAGATTCATCTTGTTTTTGAAGAAAGCCGTTCCTCCACTCAAACGCAATGGCGCCCATTGTAGAGAATCAGCAGTGATATCATAACTAGTAGATAAATTAAGGTTATTTAATAACATCACTTTTCTCGGTTCTGTTTTGGTGGTATCTTTCTCAGTAACCTTGGCTTCAAAAGTGTTGCTTAAGCTAAAACCTACACTACTAGCGATATTCTTCCCTGGTGCTCCGAAAATTCCTTGCTCAAATCGCGTATACTCTTTGATCATTGTTCCGCTACCATCGGCGTCATAAGTATCATAATATTGATTGAAACTTGGCGTATAATTATAGGAGACTGAAGGCCTCATCACATGCCGTATCGCTTGAATTTTTTTAGTTTCACCGAAATTAAAAGTCCCATAAATCGTCGTTCCTACACTAGAAGAAAATGAATAGGTTCTGAAGGAATCAAATTTATTGACATCTACAGTTTCTTCTGTGTTTTTCAATACATCAAAACGCTTTCGAATGGTTTTTAAGTACCAAACTTCCTCATAATTTATAGACGTCGTTGTACTGAAGTATTTGAATATTTTAAAATTTGTACTCAAAGGAATACTGTGTTGAAGTCCAACTTTAGCATCTTGAAACATTTGAGGTTTGAAAAATAAAGAGTCCGTAGTTGCAAATCTATTTTCTCCTCTCAAGTTATACTGTAAATTGACATTCTTAATAAATCCTTTCTTTATGCCTTCTTTTGGCGCAAAAGGAAAAATCCGATCAACACTCAATTGCAACGTAGGCAAGGTCATATTAATTTGTTGTGTATTTGTATTTTGTGAATGTGTGGCAGTGAGCGACATATTCACTTGTGGAACGGAATTAAAAGTTTTTGAATAGGAAATAGAAGAAGCTAATGTATTGTTCAAATTGGATCCGACATTCACTTGATTGAGGGATTGTTGG
>JBIKRP010000255.1:0-4062 GCA_044349145.1 Flavobacterium sp. | reverse complement strand
AAATATGAAACCGTATAATTAAATCCAGCGCCAAAGGTTCCGTCATAAGTCCTATTGAAACCTGGAATAAAAAGATTGTCAAAGTTATCCGGTCGTTTGTTCGAAAAGAATTTATTCACACGTAAGCTAAAACCAACGTAGAAGTTATTGATTACTTTGGCCTTGACACCCAGTAATATTTCGATCCATTGGGCTGATAATCCTGTAAATTCTTCACCAGACTCGATATTTTGCGGAAATCCAAAGTAAGGATAACGATCATATACCTTGTAAGAATTCAAGGTTTGGCTAAATGAACTCACGCCATAACGCGCGCCGATATAGACTAGATTTTCCATATCAAGCCAGTTTTCGTATAGATTATAATCAAAACCAACCTTGAAAAAAGTGCCTTTGGTGGTAAAATTAAGTCGCTCGTCATTGACGGTTTTCTCTTCATTTCCCAACTCCCCAGCGATATAGTATTTTTTTGTCAAACGATAGTCGCCCGCCAATTCCAAGCCTCTATAATCTTTTTCGTAAAACGTGCGCGCAATCTTCGACAAGTCGACGCCTACCCGAACTCCGTAGCGATATGTTTTGGCGGGAACGCTATCTGTTTTTTTGTCCTGTGCCTTCGTTTCTATAGCGCTACACACCGCGATGAGACTAAAAAGAAATGCTAAGGTGTGTTTCATCTTCATTGTTAATATTAGATTGCAGAACAGTAATGTTTTTCATCCACAAACCATCGGGCGTTGTGGCGTCAGTTTGTGTAAATGGGCTGGTTGGGCTTAAGGTAAAAAGGGTCTTATAGCCGCAAGCTCGAGAAACAAATACGTTATTTCTCGTATAATCGAATTGCAAATTATCAGTATTAATAAAAACTGGATCGCTATTTCCGTAATTCAAAATGAATTGGTATTTAGAGATGTCTTTCGTTAAATCAAGTGGAATTTGAACTTTACTAACACCATTAAATAAAATGACAGTTTCCACACCTTCTCCAATCACGCCTAAGTTTGTCACATTTTTGGTCAGTGTTGGATTGGTGAAATCATAAAAATCAATAATCAATCGGGGTGTCGTTGGCGTTGTTTCGGCACAGATATCGTCTTTTTCACAACCGGTAAACGAAGCTGTGAATAAAAGAACGAGTATAACTATTCTATTCATAAATCTTGATTCTTGTTTCTCTATTCTTCACTCTTTACTCTTTACTCTTTTTTCTCAATTCCAAAAGTACAACATTTTCAACATGATGCGTCTGCGGAAACATATCGACTGGGCGAACGCGAGTGACTTTATATTTTTCATCCATTAAAGCTAAATCGCGTGCTTGTGTGGCCGAGTTACAACTTACATAAACTACTTTTTTAGGAGCAATTTTCAGGATTTGATCGATGACATCTTTGTGCATACCGTCTCTTGGCGGGTCAGTAATGATGACATCTGGTTGTCCATGTTGCGCAATAAACGCCTCGTTAAATACGACTTTCATATCGCCAACAAAAAACTCACAATTGCTAATTTCGTTCCGTTTCGCATTTTCTTTAGCATCGAGAATGGCTTCAGGTACGCTTTCTACACCAATTACTTTCTTTGCTTTTTTAGAAACGAATTGGGCAATGGTTCCGGTTCCGGTGTATAAGTCATACACAATTTCATTGCCTGTTAAGCCTGCAAAATCGCGGGTGATTTTATACAACTCATACGCTTGCGCCGAATTGGTTTGGTAGAATGATTTGGCATTGATGCTAAAATGCAAACCTTCCATCTCTTCCAGAATGTAGTCGCGACCTTTATACAAATGCACTTTTTGATCATAAATCGTATCGTTGGGTTTGCCATTAATGACATATTGCAATGACGTAATTTGAGGGAATTTATCGTAAAGGTGATCCAAGAGCAGTTCGCGATTGCCTTTGTCTTCTTCAAAAAACTGAATCAAAACCATGATTTCACCAGTAGATGCCGTGCGAATCATCAACGTACGCAACAAACCTTCGTGGTTTCTCGGATTGAAAAACGACAAATTGTTCTCATTGGCAAAATCTCGTATTTCATTTCGAATGGCGTTCGACGGGTCTTCTTGCAAATGACATTTGGTGATATCGAGAATCTTGTCCCACATTTTAGGAATGTGAAAACCGAGTGCATTTCTATTTCCTAAATCATCTGTCGATTCTATTTCTTGTTCCGTCAACCAACGTGCATTCGAGAATCCGAATTCCATTTTGTTTCGGTAGAAGAATTGTTTTTCTGAACCTAAAATCGACTCAAATTCCGGAAGTTCAACTTTTCCGATGCGTTGCAAATGATTCTTAACTTCATTTTGCTTGTAATGCAATTGCTGCGAATACTTCATGTTTTGCCATTTACAGCCGCCGCAAACACCAAAATGCTCGCAAATGGGCTCAATGCGGTGTTCTGAAAATTCATGAAAACGAATCGCTTTGCCTTCGTAATAGGCTTTTCTTTTTTTAAAAGTTTGCACATCAACAACGTCACCTGGAACGACATTCGGAATAAAAATAACTTTTCCGTCGGGTGCTTTGGCTACAGAAACGCCTTTCGCGCCTGCATCCAAGACTTTGATATGATCAAATATGATTTTGTCAGTGGTTTTCTTTGCCATGGCGCAAAAGTAGGGAAAGTTTGTTAGATTTTGAATTTGAAATTGAGATTTACGACCGAGGATATGCGGCAGCAGGCACACCACGTAAAGTTGCATTTTCAATGATACAATCATGAATTACACATGCAGATGCTCCGATTGTAATTCCATTCGCTAATGTAATGGGGCCGATGATTACGGCATTAGCGCCTAAGGAGCAATTGTCACCAATACGAATATCGCCATAGTTACAACCTTCTTTCCCGCCAATGATATTCCCACCAGTTAGGGTTAAGTTTTCTCCAATAACTGAAAATCTTGAAATCACTATACCAACTGATGGATGCAAGACCAACAAACCACCTTTGATATCCGCATTGTAATTAATTTCAATATTCGAATAGGCACCGATGATATTGTAAAACGGAATGAAGACGACGCGGACTATTTTATAGTGTTTACCAATCAGCAAGAACAATCCACGTTCTAGACGGTATAAAAATATTCCCCAAAACCCGCGACTTAACCAAATATGGAGGATTCTAATTTTGTACTTTCCTAGCATTTTTCTAATATCCTGCCTGAAATATTGAAGTTGTTGTAGCATTATTAACTGGTAAACGTTTTCGAAAATTATTCACTCGATCTAGGTAGCAATAATAGAAAAAATATAATGGTAAACACCAAAATAATAATAGAAATTCTGATTGCATTACGCGTATTAGTGTACTTAAATCAATCGTTATAGCTATTTCCATCTTTTCCTTATATTTACCCAAAATATATAATAAATGTGTGCTACAATAAACAAGAATGAATTTATGCAGGAAGCTATTCGCCTGTCGATAGAAAATGTAACGAGTGGTAAAGGCGGACCTTTCGGTGCGGTCATTGTAAAAGACGGAAAAATCATCGCTCGAGGCGCCAACCAAGTAACTTCATCAAACGATCCAACTGCCCATGCTGAGGTGGTGGCGATACGAAATGCCTGCAAAGAATTAGGAAGTTTCCAACTCGACGGTTGTGAAATTTATACGAGTTGCGAACCATGTCCGATGTGTCTTGGGGCCATTTATTGGGCGCGTCCTGATCGAATGTATTTTGCCAATACCAAAAAAGATGCAGCGGATATTCAATTTGATGATCAATTTATCTACGAAGAATTGGAAATTCCATATACCAACCGCAAACTAGAAACAATTCCATTGATGCGCGAAGAAGCATTAGAAGCTTTTCGTTTGTGGACGGAAAGCATCAACAAAATAGAATATTGATTCCCTGATTTTCATGATTGAATTCCTATTAAATAATCGTAAAATTCAAACCGATAAAGCGCCAACGACGACTTTACTCGATTTTATTCGATATGACGAAAACTTGCGTGGCACTAAAATCGGTTGCCGCGAAGGCGATTGCGGTGCTTGTACCGTTTTGATTGGTTCTATGAAAAACGGAAAATTAACGTA
>JBIKRP010000253.1:0-4063 GCA_044349145.1 Flavobacterium sp. | reverse complement strand
CCCAAAATCTTATCCGCGAAAATTCCCCCAATAAAGGTAAAGGCGTAAACAAATGCTTGGATGGCGCCGTATTTTAGATTAGCTTCTTTATCAGATAAAGACAAACCCAACACTTGATCCGCCATAAAAATGGTTAAAACCCCACGCATTCCATAGAAACAAAAACGTTCCCACATTTCTACTAAGAACAAATACCACAGCTGTTTTGGGTACTTTCCTTCGAAATTCTGAATCTGATCTAAAGTTAAGTTTTGCTCCATTTTTAGTTTTATTTGATTCCTTTTTCTTGCATTACCTTATTGAGTTGCTTCAGTAAAATAAACATCAATGCGGTTGCAAATATTAAAAGCGAAAAATTGATCCAAAAGAAATCGGTTTTGTCGTCATAAGTATCCCACAAACTAGCAAGCACACCGCTAAGTTTATTTCCAATTGAAGTGGAGAGAAACCAACCACCCATCATCAACGAGGTGATATTGGTTGGACTTAATTTTGAAACCACCGACAATCCCATTGGACTCAGAAATAGTTCCCCAATAGTAATGATTCCATAATTGGCAACGAGCCACCAAACACTTACTTTTTCAGAACCATTGGCACCCATTTTTACTGCTGCCACCATTACCAATACTGACAACGCCGATATTAATAAACCGAAAGCAATTTTGGTTGGCGTTGAGGGTTCTTTTTTTCTGCCTCGTAAGAAAGTGAAAAAGGCAACAACCAATGGCGTGAGAATAATCACCCAACCTGGATTGATGGATTGACTTAAGTTTGTTGCCCACAAACTCACTTTCGAATTTTCTTCGGGTAACTTATCTTTCGCTACATTTCGGAAATAAACAGGATAATCCACTACTTTTTTGACAACTCCATTTTCTTTTTGAAGTCGAAAACTAGCATCGTACAATTCGACGGAATCCTTTTTATATTCGGTTTCCTTTGATAATTTCAGCCCGTTGAAAACTGCTTTTGTAGTTCCTGTAATTTCTCTATCGGTATAGCGATCTGCCCAAGTGTTGAGTGCTGAGCCATTTAGTTTGAAGACTGCCCAAAACAAAATCACCACCGCGAAAATCGACAACAATGCGCCAATAGGTCTTTTGTCATCGGGCTTGGCTTTAAAATATAAACTAGCATAAAAGAAAATCACCGGAATACAAGCAAAAATAAAGGCATCTGTGCTATCCGATCCAAAAATATAACTATCAGGATTGGTGTCTGAGGTCACACCTTTCAGCAACCAGCCAATAATTCCAAAAACTACTGATGGTAACAAAATAAAGAGTACAATTTTATAAAAAGGCATATCTCCATCTTGTGTTCCCTTTTTCTGATCGTAACCTGTATAATGTTTGGTTCCGAGAATAAAAACCAAAACGCCCACAAACATCCCGACACCAGCAGCCATAAAAGCGTATTGCCAACCTAAGAGAATCTGCAACGCGGCACCGAAAAAATTACAAACAAAAGCACCAATATTAATTCCCATATAGAAAATATTGTAGCCTTCATCTTTCTTGTCTTTGTATTCTTCTTTGGAGTAGAAATTACCTAGTAAAGTTGAAATGTTCGGCTTAAAGAAACCGTTTCCAACAATTACAAAAGTCATCGCAATATAGAGGATTGTAATATTGTGGATTCCCATCATGAAATAGCCAATTCCCATCAACAAACCACCAATAATAATGGAAGTTCGATAACCCAAATATCTATCGGCGACCAAACCTCCGATAAAAGGAGTTAAGAAAACCAATGCGATAAAAGTTCCATATAAATCAGACGCTTCTTTTTCGGTCATGGCAAAACCGGCTTCTACATCTTTTAGATAAAGTGTAAAAATTCCGATCATCAAATAGTATCCGAAACGCTCCCACATTTCGGATAAAAATAAGTACGGCAATGCTTTTGGGTGTTTATTCCACATATTCGATCTATTTCTATTAATTATCTATTTTCTACAGACAAATCGATTCCTTCAACGTGATCGTTGTGCATCATTTTTTGTAACCATGAACTTAATACAAATAAAATTGCAGCAGCGGCACCGGTCATGATAATAAACAACATAAAGAATTCGTACAAATTGGTAATTTCAAAACCTAAAAGTGACGGGTAAACAACCGGCTCTGTTGTAGCTTCAGCCCCCGCAGTAGGTGGGATTAATGCACTTAATGTTCCAGCAAATTTATTAGCAGCGGCATTGGCCAAGAACCAAGTTCCCATCATCAATGAAGACAGACGCAAAGGCGCTAATTTAGAAACCATAGACAAACCGATTGGTGACAAACACAATTCACCCATCGTATGAATAATATACAAACCAATTAACCACCACATAGAAACTTTATCTTCAACACCCAAACCTTTTACTGCAATTGCAATGACCACATATCCTAAAGCGACTAAAGCCAAACCAATCGCCATTTTTTTAGGAGAAGACGGCTCTAATTTTCTGATGTACAAAAATCCCCAAACGATAGTAAATATTGGTGCTAATGCAATAACCGCCAAGGGATTTACAGACTGAAAGTAAGAAGCTGGCATTTCCCATCCAAAAAGAGTTCTATCTGTTTGTCGGTCTGCAAATAAAGTCAGTGATGCACCTGCTTGTTCGAATGCGCCCCAAAAGAAAATGACGAAAAAGGCCAAGATAAATATCACGATAATGCGTTGGGTTTCTATTTTAGTCAAACTTTTATCACTCAAAATTAAGACTGGCATCAATACCATCGCACCATAAATAAAATAACTGATAATATCTGAATCACTATTGAACATTTGTTTAAAGTTCAGCATAAAAAAGATAATCATGATTGAGCCAATGATCATTCCGATACTTTTAGCATCTAATTTTTTAACAGGTAAACCAATATGTTTCCCTTCTTCAGAAATTAAATATTTTTTCTGACCCAACACAAAAGCTACTAGACCAATCAACATTCCAATTCCTGCCGCTAAAAAGCCCCATTTAAAATCCATTGAACCGCAAACTAGTGGCGAGAAGAATGCACCCAAATTAATCCCCATATAGAAAATGGTGAACGCGCTGTCGATTCTTCGATCATTTGCCGGATATAATTGTCCCACCATGGTAGAAATATTTGGTTTAAAGAAACCATTTCCAATAATGATTGCTGTCAATCCCATCCACATTAATGAAACGCCGCCATTGGCACCTGCAGAAGCACTAAAAAACATAAAAAACTGTCCAATTGCCATCAGCAAGCCACCAATTACAATACTTCGTCTGTTTCCTAAAAATTTGTCACATAAATAACCCCCTAAAAGTGGCGTTAAATAAACCAATCCCGTATAACTTCCGTAAATCTGAGAGGCATCAGCATCTTTCATCAACAATACTTTGGTCATAAAAAGAATGAAAATCGCTCTCATTCCGTAATAACTAAATCGTTCCCACATCTCTGTGAAGAATAAGAAATAGAGCCCTTTTGGATGTCCTGTTTTTACTTGAGTTTCTGTCATTTTATTTAGAGTTTTAGTTTGGTTTTATAAATTATCTTTAATGAAATTCGTCATTTTGTTATACAACTGAATACGCGTTTTTCCACCGTAAATTCCGTGATTTTTGTCTGGATAAATCTGTGAATCGAATTGTTTGTTCGCTTGAATCAATGCTTCTATCATTTGCATCGAATTTTGAACATGCACATTATCGTCAGCAGATCCGTGAATCAACAAGAATTTCCCTTTCAATTTGTCTACATAATTAATTGGAGAATTCAAATCATAGCCATTCGCATTTTCCTGCGGCGTCTGTAAATATCGCTCCGTATAAATACTATCATAAAAACGCCAATTCGTAACTGGCGCAACGGCAATTGCCATTTTAAAAACATCATTTCCTTTAAATAAGCAGTTCGATGACATAAATCCGCCATAACTCCATCCGAAAATTCCAATTCTAGCTTTGTCAACATACGCATAACTTCCGAATACTTTGGCGGCATCAATTTGATCTTCCACCTCGAACTTTCCTAAATCTTTCTGTGTACATTTTTTAAATTCTGCGCCTTTGAAACCCGTTCCTCTTCCATCCACG
>JBIKRP010000254.1:0-4063 GCA_044349145.1 Flavobacterium sp. | reverse complement strand
TCTAAGGTTTGAAAACTAAGAAAAGTTTCTTCTGTTGGTGAAGCTGCAGGTTTTTCAATGTCATTAGAAATTAGCCATATTTTGTTAGAAGCTTCTTGGTTGTTAACACTAAACGCTGTTGCTTGCGCATAGATGTTGGAGCCAAAATTTTTTCCTTGAAACAATTTGGTCCCAGTTTCTGCAAAGTTTGTCCAGTTCGTAATTGTTAAATCTCCGGTGGTTGCGGCTGTTTCAAAATTTTCCGTAAATGCATTAATTTGTTTAAATCCGCCAAGATAATATAGTTTTTGACCGATCATTCTCCCCTTGGTGCTTGTGCTTGTAGGCATTACAGTCAGTCCATTTTGACCCCAAACGTTGCTTTCAGGTATGTAATAATAAATCTCATCAGAATAGAAGTTGTTAGCCAAATCTTTACAACCGCCAAACGTGATAACATAGCCAAATACAAGATCAACTCCAGATCCTCCTTGACCAGCGGGATTCGGATTATCCGCGCCTAGTGTAACAACCCCAGTTGCTAAATCTATTATCTCCATTTTGTTATTCAGTCCAGTTTCGGTCTCGCCATTGAAGACATACATTTTTCCATTTAGAATTTCAGCATTGGCATATCTTTTTGGAATTAAGGGAACGTTGGTTGAAAATACCGTCCACGTATCGGTCGCAAAATTATAGCGTTCGATCTCAGAAGTAAAGGATTGTGTGGCAGAAAATCCGCCTACTACATATGCAAAATCTCCAAAATCCGCCAACGCTGAACCTGACCGCGCAGTTGGCATATTCGCTTTATTGGTGAAAATTATTGGTTGCGCCATAGATGAACTGACAATCATTAGCAGCAGAAGTAGTGTTTTTTTCATTTTGTGTTGCGTAAAATTAGTTTAAAAATGAAAAGTACATTTTTTTTACTAGAAACAACTTTTTTTGTTCAAAAGATTCAATAAATGCACTTTGTCGTTTTTATCAGTTAGTTACGGAAAAAATGAGGTTAATATAAAAGAAGTCTATACCATTGTACTTGAAATCAAAGAAGATCCCAAGTCTACTGATTGTTAACCTAAATTGAATACTATGAAAGCAAAATTTTTTATTGCTGCTGTTTTTCTTATATCTAGTTTGCAAACTATCTCTTCTCAGGAGTATCATCCGATGCTCAACAACTCGACTTGGTTACTTTATGATTGGACTTCTCACGGTATCCCTTCTGAAGAAAGAATGATTGAACAAGCTGAAGATATTGTTATTGGCTCCTATACCTACAAGAAATATATTGACCAGTTTCCAAGTTACGATAACTATTCAAATTTGCTTCACACAGTATATTTGAGAGAAGATGTAGCCGAAAGAAAAGTATTTAAAATCGTTGATGGTGTTGACCAGTTGTTGTATGATTTTAATCTCGAAAATGGCAGTACGATTTATCAATACGGGAACACTTTTACTGCAACGGTTGATTATATAACTATCAACGGCGGAAATCGAAAAAGAATAACCTTAAAAAGTACAGAAGAATATTGCGGAGAACGTCTTACACAAGTATGGATAGAAGGCGTTGGTAGTGATAAACATCCTTTTTATCCCGATTACAGTATGTATAACGTTTGTTCTTCTAGTGGAGGCATGATGGTTTTTACCAAGTGCAGTTTTCAGAACGGTGAACATATTTTTGGAAATCCGGATTGTTCCTCATTTGCACTATTGGGAATAGGGGAAAGCGATATCGTAAGCAATTCAGTAATTCTTGCGCCAAATCCATTTTCTTCTGAACTAACTATCAAATCCGCCATTACTTTTGACAATGCATCATTGAAACTTTACAATGCTGTTGGGCAATTGGTTCGAGAAATCAACAATTTTTCAGGGCAACGCATCACATTAAAAAGACAAAATTTAAGCATTGGACTTTATTTTATCCAATTGTTTGAAAAAGGAAAATTAGTAAAGTCAAGTAAAGTTTTGGTAAATTAAATTACTTGTTATTTAAATTGAAATTGCATTCCGATTCTAAATTGCTCATCCCATTTCAAAACATCGATGCTTTCTTCTTTGATGATGTTGAAATACTGGAATTTGATCATTGCATGATAGCCACTCATTTGATAAGCAATTGCCGTCGAAAATCGTTCTGAATTTCCTTTCACCAAGTCATTGAGGTCTAACTCTTCGTAACGCGCAGATACAATTGTCTTTATATTCTTAATAAAATAATTTGCTTGTGCAATATAACCGCCAGAAAGGACGTATCCTTTGGTTTGTTTCGGCGTAAGGTTTTGGAATAGTGGATCGTTTTCGTTTTGCGGTTCAGATTTTATTTGATGAATTTCAAACTGTCCTGAGAATCCCCTATACTGAAATGAGGCATCTAAGCCATAAACATATCTTTTGCCATCAATGACTTTAATTCCGTATTCACTTTGAGCATTGTCAGGAAAGGCTTCGCCTGCAGGTAGTTTTTTATTCATAAACCGACCGTTGACTCCAAGAGAAAACATAGGAATAGCAGTAACTCTATCGTCAATTTCGCGATAGCGATATCTAGCTGGATAGGAAATATCAAATCGACCGATATACTCTAATTGACCACTTGGGTCGTTATCTCCCGCTAATGAAAGTTCACCCAAACCCGTGTACGCGCCGACATAAATATTAGCTCTTTGCTTCCAGAAATTCTTCATCAAAGTAACTCCAACATCACGTCGAGAAAAGATTGAACCTCGCACCAATTCTGCTCGTTGCCAATAAGGAGAGTAATTGAACGGATTCATAGAACTTCTCGAATAATAGACTTTTCCATAACCCATTTCAATATCAAAAAATTGAAAACCTTTGTATTTCATCGTTGCTTCCATAAGCCCTGGATTTTCAGGATCTATTTCGGCATCTTGATTATTGGCTGCCAAATCAGCGAAGTCAACTTTTAGATTGTATTCATAGTCACTTCCAACACGGCCCTCGATATCTAATTGTGCATCTCGCAATTTGAAACGGTTTTTGGAGCGGTCTTCTTCGCCAAATTTTAATAGGCGCTCGTTGAGATAAGTGGAAACGCTTCCGGATATTTCTACAATATGTTTTCCATTAGAAATAGTGACTTGAGCGTTTGTTTTACTCATAAGAAAGAAAAACGCTGTGGCAAATATAATTGGTTTCATTTTATTTATTTTCTGGATTATTGAAATAGTAGATGCGTTGCATATCATCACAGGTAATGACTAGATTTCCGTCTTTGTCAAACGCCAAACCTTCTGGATTGATTACAGGAAGTTTCCATTTTTCGATCACTTCATACGTAGTTGGGTTGAGTTTCAAAACGGTACTGTCTTCATCGCTTAGCAACCACAAAAAGCCATTTTGAAATGAAGCAGCAGCGATGTCTCTTGCCATTTTAGACAAATCGAATTGATTTGTGATCAAGAAATTAGCATCCAATTCCAACAGTGTAATCGGATCTTTTTCAACTACTAAAACAAAAGCGTTTTTAGCTTTATTAAAAGTAAATGCTTCATAAGCTCTATTTCTACCGCCACCAAAAGGAACCGTAATTGTTTTGATTTTTTGAAATGAAACTCTGCTGTAGATATAAATCTTGCGATGTCTTTCATTTACTGCATAAACATTGTTTTCGTCAACATAAACTGCTTCAAAGTCGGCATCATTTTCTGCCACTTTTCTAATTACTTTACCGTCTTTATCGGTTTCGAATAGAATACCATCATCGCTTACAATGAAAAAATTTCCCGATTTAGAATCAAAACAAATATCTGATGGCTCGGGAATTTCAGTTGCAAGCCACTTGGTTGGTTTCAATTTAGTTGCCTTTTGTGCCATGCCATTGATAGCGAGCAAAATAAATCCAACGGCCAATATTTTTCGGTTCAAATTCATCATTAGAATATTGTTTAGCATGTGTTTGTAGATCAAAGAATTAAAGTAAAGGAATGCCTTCTAGCGTAATATTGTCAAATCGGTTGTTGCCAGTTGGATTCGCTGCTGCATCTCCAGCAAACTCAATTTGCAACTTGAAATTTGGGTTATTATCTACGGTTTCGATGGATGAGAA
>JBIKRP010000252.1:0-4079 GCA_044349145.1 Flavobacterium sp. | reverse complement strand
TCGACAATCATAAGATTGTAAAATGGATAATCGAAGTCGCTGCACTAAATCATCAGGAAATTATTCGCTTATCTGCATTGATCAAAAACGTAATAATCACTCATTTTAAAGAGGAATGTTATCATTTCGTATTTGTAAAATCTTCTACTGGTTTCTACAAAACTGCTGAAGGACAACCCAACGGTGCTACGGTAGAAACAATTATATTAATGTTGGAGAACGCGTCTCCGTTGCCAGTAAAAGCCGCAGGAGGTGTCAGAACTTTCGAAGAAGCGGTAGAAATGATTCAACTTGGGGTCAAGAGAATAGGAACGTCGGGAGCTAAAGCCATTGCCGACGGACAGATTGCCGATTCGCAATACTAAATACAATACCAAATCGAAAATGAAAAGATATCTTTATTTCTTACTATTATGTATCAACTTTTGGGATGTGTCTGCTCAAGAAGGCATCCAAAAAACAGAAAAAACTCCAGTTTTTGCTACCTGCAAGGACATGATCAACACGGAATTGGAAAGTTGTTTTAACAAACAAGTACAAGATTTTGTCTACGCTAATTTTCAAGTTCCAGCAGATTTGAAACAATCTAACTACAAAGGCAGTATCATTGTTGTTTTTGAGGTCACTAAAGAAGGAGCATTTAAATCTTTGTTTGTCGATAGTAATAATGAGCAGCTTGCTGCGGAGGCGAGACGCGTTTTTACTACATTTCCGATTGTAGCGCCCGCTACTTACAATGGAAATCCAACCTATTCAAAATTTACAATTAAGATCGCGATTCCACTTCAAAGTGGGGAGGATATCGCCGCGGAAGCTGAAAGAATTAGAATTTTAGATTCACAAAACTATACCAAAAATAATGATAAGGAACTGTCAGAATACGATCAGTTGGCCTACCACAAATTTAATAATCCGAAGTTTAATAGCAATTTAGGAATCCCTTTTTCACATAGTTATTACGCGCAATTTGATGACGAAATCAATCAAGTCGGTTCGAACAATCACACCGCTATAAAACCATATACGTATAACGAAGTTGCAAAGTATTACGATTTTAGAAAAGCTAATGAAGCGCTAAAATTCAACAAAAAGGGCTGGTGGGGAAGAAAACTGTGGAATGAAAATATGGTAGAAATCCAGGGTGACGGCTATTGGTTTTCTGTGAATCCGATTTTCGATTTGCAAGTCGGAAAAAGCAATCCCAGCGTTTCTCGGTATACCTACATCAATACGCGCGGAATACAAGTGCAAGGTGGACTTGGTCGCCAAGTGACTTTTACTACGACTATTTTTGAAAGTCAGGGAAGATTTGCCGACTATTTTAGTCAATATGCGGAATCAATCAAGCCATATGGAGCGGAATCAGATCAGGGAGATCCCGCAGTAATTCCAGGAATTGGCATCGCCAAGCGTTTTAAGAAAGACGCCTACGATATGTCGATGGCGGAGGCTTATATTACCTACACTCCTAGCAAAATTTTTACTTTTCAAACGGGATATGGTAGAAACTTTATAGGCGACGGTTATCGTTCGTTGATTACCACAGACGGTGTTAGTCCGTATCCGTTTTTCAAGATTAACACGAATTTCTGGAAAATCAAATACACCAACACCTATATGTTTTTGAAGGATATTCGACAAGAAGCAATCGCAGAAAGAACTTACGCCACAAAATATATGGCCAATCATTATTTGAGTTGGAATGCCTCCAAAAGATTGAATATTGGACTTTTCGAGTCGGTGATTTGGGCAAATACTAACAGTCGTGGGTTTGACATGAGTTTCTTCAATCCGATTGTTTTTTATCGTTCGGTAGAGTTTGCTTCCTCCGCCAAAACAGGGAATGCGTTGTTGGGATTGACCTACAAATACAAATGGAACAACCAGGTTAATTTTTATGGACAGTTTTTGCTTGATGAATTTTCATTAGGAGATGTCAAGAAAGCCAACGGAAGTTGGAAAAACAAATACGGTTATCAATTAGGGGTAAAATACTTTAATGCTTTTAATGTCAAAAATTTATTGTTACAAGTCGAGTACAACCATGTTCGTCCATATGTTTATTCTCACAGCGATCCGCTCACAAATTATGGGCATGCGAATCAGAATGTTGGGCATCAATGGGGCGGTAACTTTAGAGAAGCGATTCTTATTGCACGTTACCAGCAGGGAAGATATTTTGCAGATGCGAAGTTGACCTACGGAATTCGAGGATTGGACTTTAACACTGCAGAAGATACGTTCAATTATGGAGGTAATATTTATTTGGATTATGAGGCAGCACGACCATTTGATAACCAAGTGCGTATTGGGCAAGGAAACAAAACAACTATTGTTATTGCAGATGTTCAAGCGGGCTATTTAATTAATCCGCAAACGAATATGAAATTATTCGGAAGCTTCATCTATCGTAATTTCGATCCGACAAAGGAAACGTTGACCACTTTCAAACAAAGCAGTACTTGGTTTTCTTTAGGATTGCGATGCGATATTTTCAACTGGTATTTCGATTACTAGTAGATTGCCCTAGCCCTGATGATTTGATATTAAGAGGAGGAAGCCCAGTGGGCTTCAGGTATTTTCATAACTCTCTTTATTATAATCAATTTTAATCTGTAAAGGAAAGTCCTAGCCATGATGGTAGTGGCATCCTTTTGTGCTGACACTTGTTTCGGAATATTACGAGAATTTGTAGCACAAAAGATAGAACGGACAGCAGGATTAAGCTCCTAACAAAGCATAAATTTCAAGCGTGTTTTTTGTGAATTGTTTTTTTGTCAAATCCCTTTTGTTAAAGTACATTTGCACAAGTTTTGAAAAATACTAATCAATAGGCTTTGAACGCAACAGCAAATACGCTTTCCATCAAATCGATTACTACTGATTTTCTTGAAATCACCAAGGCGCGACTCGCAGTCAGCGTGGTGTTTTCATCGTTGGCTGGCTTTATGTTGGGCGTCGATCATTTTGGCGTCGCAAGTTGGCTTATTTTACTCAAATTAGCCATTGGCGGATACGGAATGGTGGGCGCTTCGAATGCTTTCAATCAAGTTATTGAAAAAGATTTGGATGCTTTGATGGATCGCACCAAAAACCGACCTGTTCCGGCGGGAAGAATGAAGCCCAATACCGCTTTAATTATTGCTGGTTTGTTAACCTTAATTGGAATTGCGATTCTTTATTCCATCAATCCGAAGACGGCGATGTTTGGAGCCATTTCCATTTTTTTATATACGAGTGTTTATACGCCATTAAAAACCATGACGCCTTTGTCTGTGTTTGTGGGCGCATTTCCTGGAGCAATTCCTTTTATGTTGGGTTGGGTCGCTGCAACAGGCAGTTTCGGGATTGAGGCGGGCACTTTGTTTTTGATTCAATTCTTTTGGCAGTTTCCACATTTTTGGGCGATAGGATGGTTTTTGTATGAAGATTATGAAAAAGCCGGATTTTTTATGTTGCCTTCTGGGAAGAAAGACAAGTCGACGGCGTTGCAAATCATATTATATACGGTTTGGTTGATCATAGCCTCGTTGTTGCCAGTTCTAGGGTTTACAGGTAATTTTCATATTGCTCCTGTAACTGCGGTAGTGGTGTTCTTGTTGGGATTGTGGATGTTGTTTTATGCCGTGAAGCTCTATCAATCAAGAACAGCAAAAGCGGCGAGAACATTAATGTTAGTAAGTGTTAGCTATATTACATTGTTGCAGATCATTTACATCATTGACAAATTTTTACGTTAATAAATTTAGATATAATGACGAGAGAAGAAGAAAAAGCAAGAAGTGACAGGTCATATAAATTGCTATTGTTGTTTGCAATGGTGAGCATGACCATGATGTTCGCTGGACTCACAAGTGCTTTTGTAGTTAGCAAATCGAGAGCAGACTGGTTGAAAGATTTCCAAATGCCAACCGCTTTTTTGATCAGTACACTTGTGATTATTGGCGGCAGTGTGACCTTTCACATGGCGAAAAAATCGATACAAAAAGATAATAAAAAAGCCACGACCTCATTCCTTTTAGGTACATTAGCGCTCGGGGTTTTGTTTGTGATTTTACAGTTTGTTGGATTCAGACAAA
>JBIKRP010000251.1:0-4080 GCA_044349145.1 Flavobacterium sp. | reverse complement strand
GACCGAAATTAAAAAAGTTCAATTAATTATTAACAATGATCATAAAAGTGTTAACAACTTATTTCGAGTGCTTATCCCAATTAAAATAAAAATGTGCTATTGCAGTAGCAAAATCTATTAAATGTCCTTTAAAAACCTGTTCTATTTTATTATAGCTTTACTTCCATGTAGCGGAATTGCGCAGTATAAGATTTTTTCCTTTGACCAAGTTCAATCTAGAAATGAATTTCAGGAATGGGGAACAGCTAAAAAAATACCGACTCAAACAGTAGAATTTACTAGTGATAAGATCAATTTAAAAATTGACAAGAACTATCAACTGACTATAGTTTCTAAAACTAATTTGCCAGATAAAGGAATCATTTACCTCTGTAAAGACGAAAAATTAAATCCAATTACGGTGATGTTAATTGACGACATTAAAATGTATTTGTATGCGAAAAAACGTCGTTTTTTAATCAATTTTAAGAGTGAAATTAGTTTGTTTCAGCTGGCTGACATGGACTAATTATTTTTAGAATTTATACGTACCTATCGATTTTCATTCGTAAAATCCGTCTTATATTTGCCAAAATTTTTCGACTATGAATTCACTTCAAAAAATTATTGAATCTGCATGGGACAACCGTGAATTATTGCAAGATTCAGCAACAACTTCTGCAATACGGGAAGTTATTCAATTACTAGACCTTGGCGAATTGCGCGTTGCTGAACCGACCAACCAAGGTTGGCAGGTTAATGAATGGGTTAAAAAAGCCGTCGTCTTATACTTTCCAATTCAACAAATGGAAACGATTGAAGTCGGCATATTTGAATATCATGACAAAATTCCACTCAAAAGAGGTTATGCTGAAAAAGGAATTCGTGTAGTTCCTCATGCAGTCGCTAGACACGGTGCTTTTATTGCTAAAGGCGTCATTTTGATGCCTAGTTATGTGAATATTGGTGCCTATGTTGATGAGGGCACCATGGTAGATACTTGGGCAACAGTTGGAAGTTGTGCTCAAATTGGCAAAAATGTACATTTATCCGGAGGCGTTGGTATTGGTGGCGTTTTAGAACCACTTCAAGCAGCACCAGTTATCATAGAAGATGGCGCTTTTATTGGTTCAAGATGTATTGTTGTAGAAGGAGTTCGCGTCGAGAAAGAAGTCGTTTTAGGAGCCAATGTTTGTCTAACTGCATCGACAAAGATTATTGATGTTACTGGACCTACTCCAGTCGAAATGAAAGGATATGTGCCTGCCCGATCTGTTGTCATTCCGGGAAGCTACACTAAAAAATTTGAAGCTGGAGAATATCAAGTGCCGTGCGCTTTAATCATAGGTAAAAGAAAACCCTCTACTGATTTAAAGACATCATTGAACAATGCTTTGAGAGAATACGATGTAGCAGTGTAGTTACTCCATAAGAATTTGCTAATCTTCACATGAATAATTACTATAACTTACTTAGAATTCTACTCAAAAGAATTGGTGTTGTTTTTATCATATACCAGATTTGTAGAATAGCTTTCATCATTTTCAATAGAAGTTATTTCCCAAACGTGACCACGTCTGTTTTTTGGGGAGGAATTATTTATGACCTTTCTGCCATCAGTTTCATTAATTTGTTTTTCATTGTGCTGCACTTAATTCCAGGCAATTTTAAGTACAGAAAAAATTATCAAAAAAGATTAAAAATAGCGTTCTTCGTTGTTAATCTCATCTTTATTGCGACGAATTTTATTGACTTCGAATATTACAAATTTACAGGAAGAAGAAGTTCATTTGGATTGATTACCGCAAAAGGAATGGAAAACGAAATTGGTGGGCTAATACCCATATTCTTTCTAAAATACTGGTACTTACCCATCAGCTTCCTGCTCTTGTCTATATTTATTTGGAAAGCGCTTTCAAATCCTAAGCTCGTAACAACGATTGAGCGAATTTCAAGAAAAGAACTGCTGCAACAAACCGGAATCTTAGTAGTTGCACTACTAGTAGGTTTGCTGTTTGCAAGAGGTGGAATTAGTGACAAGCCTATCCGAATTGTTGACGCGATTAATTACTCAACCATTGGAAACACCGCGGTCGTGCTCAATACGCCCTATTGCATCCTAAAAACTATCAAGGACAAGGAAGCACTCGTTGATCCTAAATTTTATACAGAGGATGAATTGAAGACCATATTTAATCCTGTTGTAATCACAAATCCGAAGGAATCGCAAACAAATAAAAATCTCGTTATCATTATTCTTGAAAGTTTTGGAGACGAAAATATACACGTAGGATACTCCCCTTTTTTGGATTCTCTAATGACAAAATCATATTACTTCAAAAATGGTTTTTCCAATGGTCGTGTATCCATTGATGCGGTTCCTTCCACAATGTCAAGCATTCCAAGTTTAATGAATACACCGCTGATATCTTCTGGATATTCACTCAATGATGTATATGGCTTACCTAAAATCTTGAAGAAGCACGGCTACAACACTTCATTCTTTCACGGTGCCTTCAACGGTAGTCAGAATTTCGACCAATATTGCAAAGTTGCCGGATTCGAACTATATTTTGGGAAAAACGAATATGTTGGTGAAGAATCATTCGACGGTACATGGGGTGTGTTTGACGAAGAATTCTTGAGTTTTTTTTGCGACAAAGTAAGTACATTTAAAACTCCATTCTTTACGTCAATTTTTACGATATCTTCACATATGCCTTACACCATTCCCGAAAAACACAAGGGAAAATTTCCTAAAGGAACAACTGAAATTCATGAAAGCATAGGTTACACAGATTATGCATTAAGACAATTTTTTAGAAAGGCAAAGCGTCAAGCTTGGTATAATAATACTTTGTTTGTTTTTACCGCAGACCATACCTCGTCTTGCAGAAAAGGACAATACTTAACAAACGTGGGGAAATTTAAGATTCCTATCTTCTTTTTCGATCCTTCGAACCCTAAATTAGCTGGTATTTCAACCAAAAATTTCCAGCAAATCGATATATTGCCGAGTGTTTTGGATTATCTCAAAATCAAAGACACTTTTATTACTTTCGGAAAACCGTACACTTCTGATAAGGATTTTGTTGTGTCCTACGTAGATAATTTATATAATTGCATCTCAGGTGATTATTATTTGGCATTTGACGGACAAAAATCTGTTGGTTTATACAAATTTAAGCAGGATCTTTTTTTGAAGAATAATCTATTAGAGCAGGAGAAAACTAGAAGAAATGAAATGGAAAAATTCACTAAAGCTTATATCCAGTCCTTTAACAGAAGAGTAATCGAAAACGATTTAACAATACAATAAAGTATTCTATGAAGATTTTGATTATTCAACAAAAGATGATTGGTGATGTATTGATAAGCAGCATTCTATGCAATAACCTCAAGAAAGCGTATCCAAATTCACAAGTTGATTACCTGGTGTATGAATCAACTGTAGGAGTTTTGCAAGGAAATCCAAACATTGATAATATTATTTTATTCAAAGAAAAACATCGATCGAGTACTATCGAGTTTCTTAAAATTGCCTATAAAATAAGACAAGAAAAATACGATTTAGTAATTGATGCTTATTCAAAACTAGAAAGTTGGTTGATTGTGTTGCTAAGTAATGCAAAAAGAAGAATTTCTTATCGAAAGCCCGGACGAAATTTCTTATACACTGACAAACTTCCATTTACTTCCTATCCAAAAACTAACTTAGGACTAGCAATAGAAAGAAGATTATCATTGCTTAAACCTTTAAATTTAGAGATTGAAATAGAATCCAAACCCATCTTGTATGTTTCTGAAGAGGAAAAGGAAAACGCAAAATTACTATTTGAAAAGCATCATGTACAGGCCAATCGTCCAACAATAATGATCAGTATTTTGGGTAGTGAAGTTTCAAAAACCTATCCATTGAAATATATGGCCTTTCTGGTAAATGAGATTGCCGTTCGTTATGATGTAAATATCCTATTCAATTATTTTCCTGAGCAAATTGAAGACGCTAAGAGAATTTATGAAGAGTGCTCAAAAGCTGCACAAGAGAGAATCTACTTTGATTTATTAGGTGATAATTTGAGGTCCTTTATTGCCATTATG
>JBIKRP010000015.1:0-13862 GCA_044349145.1 Flavobacterium sp. | reverse complement strand
TTAATTTGAGTTTATTTTTTCAAATAAAATGAATTGTGTTTAGATAAACAAGCAAATAGGTTTTAATTGGTTAAAAGGAATGAATTATATAAGTTCTACATTTAATTCGGCAATAGGTTAGAAAATTTTGGAATTACGTTTAAAGGATTTATTTAAAGATTCTTTATGAATTGCTTAAAATCAAAACACGACAATCCCGAGTGGCTCTATATTTAATTGACGAAAACGGACAACCAACAACTTACTCTTCCTTCTGTCCCATCATCATCAAAAAAGCTTTCAAAAAAGCGTCTATATTGCCATTCATTACCCCTTCAACGTCGCTAGATTCTAATCCGGTGCGCACATCTTTCACCAATTTATAAGGATGCATCACATAGTTTCGAATTTGCGATCCCCATTCAATTTTCATTTTACCCGCTTCAATGTCGTTGCGTTGCTCTTGACGTTTTTTCATTTCGATTTCGTACAACTGCGATTTTAACATTTGCATCGCACGTTGCCGGTTGTCTTGCTGCGAACGCGTTTCGGAACACTGAATTTGAATTCCAGTGGGTTTGTGAAACAACTGGACTTTAGTCTCGACTTTATTGACGTTTTGTCCACCAGCGCCACTTGAACGAGAAGTGATAATATCGATGTCTGCTGGATTAATATCAATTTCAATCGTATCATCTACTAAAGGATAAACATAAACCGAAACGAATGAAGTGTGGCGTTTGGCATTGCTGTCGAACGGTGAAATTCGCACCAAACGATGTACGCCGTTTTCTCCTTTCAAATAACCAAAAGCATAATCGCCTTCAATTTCTAGCGTGACCGTTTTTATTCCAGCCGCTTCACCTTTTTGGAAATTCAGTTCTTTGATTTTGTAACCTTCTTTTTCCGCCCACATCATGTACATACGCATGAGCATTTCCGCCCAATCGCAACTCTCTGTTCCACCTGCGCCAGCCGTAATTTGAATCACGGAGCTCAAAGGATCAGCTTCGTCGGAAAGCATGTTCTTGAACTCGATATTTTCTATAAATGAATTGGTGAGTTTAAATTGTTCATCTAAATCATCTACAGTTAATTCACCTTCTTTATGAAACTCAAAAGCCAATTGCAATTCATCAGTAAGTACAACCGCTTTTTCGTAATCTTCCACCCATTTTTTCTTGGATCGTAGATTCTTTACCAGCAGTTCCGCTTCTTTCGGATTGTCCCAAAAGTTCGGGGCAAAAGTCTTTTCTTCTTCGTTGGATATTTCTATCAGTTTGGCATCAATGTCAAAGATACCTCCTCAACGCACCAAGGCGCTCCACAATACCTTTTATTTGTTCGGTAGTTGTCATAAATTATAATTATTTTTGGCGATGATTTTTAGGAGCTAATCCCGCTATCCGTTGCAATCTTTTTTGTTTTGAAATCCCCCTCGACTGCGCTCGGGGTGACAAAACAAAAAAGGATTTCCACTGCTATCGGGGCTAGGGCTCTGTCTTCAATCGAAATTTTGAAAAACAAAAGTAAACTATCTACACTTGATATGGAAATAAATTTAATCAGCGATACCGTCACTAAGCCATCTCCCGAAATGCTACAAGCCATGTTTAATGCCAAAGTAGGCGATGATGTTTTTAAGCAAGACCCGACAGTCAACGCTTTCGAAAAAATGGTCGCTGATTTATTCGGAATGGAGGCTGCGTTGTTCTTTCCTTCTGGGACGATGGCTAATCAAACGGCAATTAAATTAAACACCAATCCAGGCGATCAGATTATTTGCGATAAATGGTCGCACATTCACTTGTATGAGTCAGGCGGCGCTTCTTTTAATAGCGGTGTGAACTTCAACTTATTGGACGGAAATCGCGGTTTAATTACTGCTGAGCAAGTCAAAAACGGCATTAATGATCCTGAGTTTTATCACACGCCATTATCTAAAATGGTCGGGATTGAAAATACCACGAATAAGGGCGGCGGTGCTTGCTATGAAATTGAGGAATTGCAAAAAATCAAGCAAGTTTGTACCGATCACAACCTAAAATATCACTTAGACGGCGCCAGATTATGGAATGCGCTCATTGCAAAAAAACAACAGCCGAAGCAATACGGAGAAATGTTCGATACGATTTCGGTTTGTTTTTCAAAAGGTTTGGGCGCGCCGATTGGTTCTGTCTTACTTTCTGATGCGGCAACAATGAAAAAAGCACTTCGAATCCGTAAAATATTTGGCGGCAATATGCGTCAATCGGGTTATTTGGCAGCAGCTGGAATTTACGCTTTGCAAAACAACATCAATAGGCTAGAAGACGACCACAGAAGAGCGAAGGAATTAGGCGCAAAATTGGCCACTTGCGCTTGGGTTTCAAAAGTGGAGCCTGTAGAAACCAATATTGTTGTTTTTTCGGTACAATCGCATCTCATCGACAAACAAGTTATCGAGAAACTGGCGCAAAAAGGAATTGCAATTAGTTTATTGGCGAAAAATACGTTGCGCATGGTAACGCATCTCGATTACCGAGAAGTGATGCATTCGTACGTGTTGGAAACGTTGGAAAAAATGGAGTTGTAGTTATTTGAACATGTCTTCCATTCCGGGAATCATCGGAAGATCCATTTTAGAAACAACGTCGATTTCGGTTTGGTGAACTGCAGTTGCTTTTTCGATGGCTTTGTTGATGACTAGAATCAAATAATCTTCTAATTGCTCTTTGTCTTGGAGTAAAGCGTCGTCAATGCTAACTGACTTTATTTGATTATTGGCGGAAATTGAGACTTTCAATAATTGGTCAGTACTTTGCTCATCGATAAAAATAGTGTCCAATCTTTTTTTGGTTTGTGCTACTTTTTCCTGGGTTTCTTTCATTTTGCCCATCATTCCCATTAAATCTCCAAACATATTGATAATTGTTATGATTAATATATGGCAAAAGTACTAAATTGCGAGCAAGTAATTTTACAAATTAATCAATGAAAAATACAATTTTTATATGTTGCCTTTGTACTATTTTTGCAACGTCTTTTTCTCAAAACAAAAACGAAACAATGTTAAATCCAAAAGCGCCAATTGCCCCAGTAAAACCAAAGAAACTTGAAAAACATGGAGATGTTAGAATCGATAATTATTTTTGGCTCAATGATCGGGAGAATCCAGAAGTTATCGATTATTTGAATAAGGAGAATGATTATTATCATACCGTTACTGCATCTACTAAGGATTTTCAAACTGCCTTGTTTGAGGAAATGAAAGGCCGTATCAAAGAGGACGACGAATCGGTTCCGTATTTATATAACGGCTATTACTACATAACTAGATTTGAAAAAGGGCAAGATTATCCTATTTATTCTAGAAAGAAAGGAAGTTTAGATGCTGCCGAAGAGATCATGTTCAATTGCAATGAGATGGCGAAAGGCCACAAATACTTTCAATTGGGTGGCGTTAGTATCAGTAATGATAACCAATTGGCAATTTTTTGTACGGATGTCATTGGCAGAAGAATTTACTCTTTGCAAATTAAAAACCTGGTAACCGGTGAAATTTTATCCGACAAAGTAGAGCAAACGACGGGAAATGCGGTTTGGGCTAATGACAACAAAACCATTTTCTATACTAAGCAGGACGAAAAGACGTTGCGTTCGGACAAAGTATATAAACACAAAATGGGTTTATCAACTGATAAAGATGAAGTAGTCTATTTTGAAAAAGACGATACCTTTAATGTTTCTGTATCGAAGAGCAAATCGAAAAAGTACATTACCATTGCCAGTGGAAGTACACTGACCGACGAATACCAAACGATTTTGGCGGATGAACCGGATAGCAAATTCAAGATTTTTCAAAAAAGAGTTCGCGGTTTAGAGTATTCGATTTCTCATTATGGCGATAGTTTTTACGTGGTAACCAATAAAGACAAAGCAACCAATTTTAAGTTGATGAAAGTCAATGAAAACAATACCTCTCAAGAAAATTGGGTGGACTTAATTCCGCATCGCTCAGACGTTCTAATGGAAGGAATAGACATTTTTAAAGATTATTTAGTGGTTTCCGAACGCAGCAATGGATTGAACAAAATTCGCATCATGCCGTGGAGTGGGAAAGGAGAGTATTACTTGCCTTTTGAAATCGAAACATATACATGTTACACAACTACCAATGTAGATTTCGATACGGATGTGTTGCGTTATGGCTATCAGTCGTTGGCGACACCTTCTTCGGTAATCGACTTCAACATGAAAACCAAAACCAAAGAAATTAAAAAAGAACAGCAAGTCTTAGGTGGAAAATTTGATAAGAATAATTACATCGAAGAACGTGTTTGGGCTACTGCAACCGATGGAACTAAAGTACCAATTTCTATGGTCTATCGAAAAGGAATCAAGAAAGATGGCAAGAATCCATTGTTGTTATATGCCTATGGTTCGTATGGAATTTCAATGGATCCGTATTTTTCAACCACGCGTTTGTCACTCTTAGACCGTGGATTCATCTACGCAATTGCACACATTCGAGGCGGAGAAGATTTAGGAAGACAATGGTATGAAGACGGAAAGCTCTTGAAAAAGAAAAACACATTTACCGATTTCATCGACTGTTCAAAGTATGTTATTGCTGAGAAGTTTACTTCGGCGGAACATTTATATGCTGAAGGCGGCTCTGCCGGCGGTTTGTTGATGGGCGCAATTGTGAATATGGCTCCACAGTTATATAATGGTGTCATTGCGCAAGTTCCTTTTGTTGATGTCATGACGACAATGCTCGATGATTCTATTCCATTAACCACTGGTGAGTATGATGAATGGGGCAATCCAAATGTGAAAAAGTACTATGATTATATGCTTTCGTATTCACCTTATGACAATGTCAAAGCGCAGGACTATCCAAACATGTATGTTGCTACTGGCTTGCATGACTCGCAGGTACAATATTGGGAACCAGCAAAATGGGTAGCTAAATTAAGAGTCATAAAAACAAATGATAAACAGTTATTTCTCGACACCAACATGGATGCGGGTCATGGCGGTGCTTCAGGTCGATTTGAGGCCTTAAAAGAAGTTGCGAAAGAATTTACTTTTTTATTAGATTTAGAAAAAATCAAAAAGTAATTAATTTTTTTTTGTTAGATTTGCAAGGATTTGGGGATTGTTAAAATACCATCAGCCTTGATTAACTATTTTTTTATGAAAGAAGAAATTAAAGCCTACAATAATGTATTAGAACTAATAGGAAATACACCTCTTATTAAGCTAAATAAAGTTACCGAAAATTATGACGGTAATTTTTATGCAAAAGTAGAAGCATTTAATCCTGGTCACTCAACAAAAGATAGAATAGCACTGTATATTATTGAACAAGCAGAAAAGCGAGGAATTCTTTCTCCTGGTGATACTATCATTGAAACTACTTCTGGAAATACAGGTTTTAGCTTAGCGATGGTTAGCATCATTAAAGGCTATAATTGTATTTTGGCGGTGAGTTCAAAATCTTCAAAGGATAAAATTGACATGCTACGAAGTCTTGGCGCTAAAGTTTACGTTTGTCCCGCAAATGTTGCTGCAGATGATGACCGATCTTATTATAGTGTGGCGAAAAGATTACATGAGGAAACAAAAGGTTCTGTATATATCAATCAGTATTTTAATCAATTAAATATTGATGCACATTACAACACCACTGGTCCAGAGATTTGGAAACAAACGAATGGGAATATCACACATTTGGTTGCTTGTAGTGGAACCGGCGGAACGATTTCAGGTGTTGCTAAATATCTGAAAGAACAAAATCCAAATGTTAGAATATTGGGTGTAGATGCTTTTGGTTCTGTTTTGAAAAAATATCACGAAACCAAAGAGTTTGATAACAAAGAAATTTATCCGTATCGCATTGAAGGATTAGGAAAGAACCTGATTCCAACCGCAACAGATTTTGACTCGATTGATAAATTTACCAAAGTAACAGATGAAGCAAGCGCACATGCGACAAGAGAAATTGCTAAAAAAGAAGGCTTATTTGTTGGTTATACTTCAGGAGCAGTTTTACAAGCGATTCGACAATATGCTGATGACGGAGAGTTCAATTCAACAAGTAATGTTGTTGCTATTTTTCCCGACCATGGTTCGCGTTATATGAGTAAAGTTTTTAGCGACGATTGGATGAATGAACAGGGTTTCTTCGATAGCATCAACGCAGAAGAGGCTCAGAAAATAGAATTCATAAAGTAATGAATATTTGCATTTAATTGTAGTAAATAATTCAATTTACTTTCAATCAAATTAAGCATTCAACCAAATTACATTTTCTTAGACACTCGTTAAGTGGATGCTATAGCTTTATTTTAAGGATAAGGTATTACATTAATATTTTTTGCATCTCGAGCTAGATCTTCTCAATGCGTAACAATTGAATGGTATGCATTAGTAAATATCAATGATGGCATTGAAGGTTATTTTTTTAGATAATATAAATCTTTAAGATCTTTGTAATTCATATTTGTGCAAAGATAAAAGGAATAATGAAAAGAAATCGATTGCTTCTTTACCACATTTATCATCGGTAAATCACACAAATTTTCAGACTAATTTTAAATTATGCAAAAAAACATAGTTATATGTGATGACCATGTTCTATTTTCAACAGGTTTAATAGAAATATTAAAATCAGTTAGCTATGATTGTAATTTTATTGCTTTTAATGATTCAGAATCTTGTAAAAATTATATTTACAGCAATAATGTAGATGTTTTTATTTGCGATCTTAATATTGACAGTTACGATGGGTTTTTGTTAATTGATGAACTAAAAGACAACTTAAAAAAAACAAAAATCATTATACTATCAGCTTATTTCGAAGATTTTTTAATTCAAAAAGCGCAAAAAAAAGGAATTCATGCTTTTTTAAAAAAAGAAACTACAGCCGAAGAGCTGATCTCAGTTATTGAATCGGATATAAAAACACCTTTTTATGCTAATAAAATCTTGCCGAAAGCTAGCAATGAATTTATTGATAAAGATGAAAAAACAACATTTAAATTTAAACTATCTAACCAAGAAAAGGAATTAATCAAATTGGTTGTAGCCGGAAAAACAAGTAAAGAAATTTCATCTTTACTAAATATTAGCAAAAATACGGTTGATACCCATCGTAAAAACATTCATAAAAAATTAGAGCTTTCAAATAGTGGTTCATTAATAAAATTTGCAAATGAAAACAATCTATTTTCTTAGCATCTTATTTATTTTTAATTTTCCATTAACCGCTAAGAACAAACTCGAAGTTGATGCACAATATACTGTAGATAAGAATTCAACGTATACGCTTTCGTCATTAAAAACCATAAATCTTCAACCCATTGTAAACAATAAAATTAGTATTGGGTATAATGATCATGCTTCAATTTGGTGTGTTTTTAATATAAAAAACACAGATTCAAAAAACGACATTAAAACATGGTTGTGCTTTAAAAATAATCATATCGATAGTTTGTTTTTTTATGATGGAAATAAATTAGAACTTTTAGGTGATAGAACAAATTTTGCAAGTCCTTTTATAAACGGACAATGTTTCAGTATTACATTAAAACCAAATGAAAATAGAACAATTCAAGTTAAACTAAAGAAAGAAATTTCTTTTTTTGAATTTGAGTATAGTTTTGAAAACGAAAAAACATTATCAATTAGTTCCTTGAGGCAAATATCATTGATAACTCTTTTTTTAGGAAGCATTCTTTTATTATTAATTTTCAATTTAATTCTCTACTTTACTTCTAAAAATAAATTGATATTACGATATATTTCATACTCCATTCTTACCATATTATATATCACAATAATCTCAAACTATCTGAAAAACATACTCTTTCCAGAATTTATATATTTTAGCGAACTGCAAATTTACACTTCTTGCTTTTGGTTTATTAGTTTGAGTTATTTTATGATAGATTTTTTAGAATTAAAAAAGAACCAGCCTCAAAAATATAAAATCATTTACCATTGTACTAATTTAATTTTTGTGTCAATGCTATCAAGTTTGGTGGTGTTGTACACAAATTATTTGAATATATTACAGGTATTCTTCTACCTAACTTATAGTGCTTTTTTAATTATTTTTTCAACAATAATATTGGCATCTATTGCTAATTACAAAATAAATAGAAAAAACAGCTTTTATGTTTTATTTGCTTTTCTTCCTCACTTTATATGGGGGACTTTATTTATTTTAAAATCATTTAGAATAATTGAAGTCGATTTTCATGAAGACTGGGTGGTATATATTGGTTTATATGAAGTGCTTTTTTTTGGTTATGTACTAGCTAAAAATTACATTGAAACTTTTCAAAAAAACAATACTTTAACTCTTGAAATTTTAGCTGAAAAAGAAAGTTCAATTAAGGTTATAACAAATGTTCAAATTAGAGAAAGAAGAAGTATTGCAAACATTATACATGATAATTTAGGTAGTAAAATAGCCTACATCATACATTTATTAGAATTGAAAAATTTGAGTTTGATAAATGAAAACTTACATAAACTCGCAGATGATATTAGAGACATTTCACATGGAATTTTACCAAAATCACTTGATGATGGCGCATTATTGGCTAGTTTAAAAAGTCAAGTTTACATTCTAAATACAGGGTTAAAACATGTGAAAATTGATCTTTTTGCATATGATTTTCCTGAGAAAATAAAGGAAATCTGGGTTTATGACATGTATCTTATTTCTTTAGAGATAATCAATAATTCTATTAAGCATGGTAACTCAGACCATATAACTATAGAACTTTATAGTTATAGTGATAATTATCAATTTCAATTTACTGATGATGGCGATGGTTTTAATGAGCTTGAATCCCCAAAAGGATTTGGCCTTGAAAATATTGAAAAGAGAATTCGCAACTACGAAGGAATTTTCGAAATTAATAGTGTTGAAAATCAAGGTACAATTATTCAAATTAGTATTCCAAAAAAGAAATAAACAGTTCTTTACAACACCAAGTTAGATTGGTTTTTTTGGAAAGTTATTTTCAATGATAAAATCTATACGTAGTATGATTAAGCTAACGAACTGAAATCAGTGAAGAAGTTTATGAAGATGAATCTGGAACCACAAATTTGAATGAAAATAATATATTCTACAATTTTTATTACTATTGATTTACCCAACTAAATTCACTTCTTTCGGTAATCTAATTTAGTGATGATTGTTAATTAATTAAATCGCTAACTCGTTTCAAGGAGTCATAGGTGTTTTGGATTTTTATTAATTCAATGTATTGATTTTTATAGATATAAATGACTTTTAATGTTGTGTTTTAGATATTGAGCCTTTTTTTTATTTCCCCTTTTTTATTGTAAAATACCCATTAATGGGTATTGCTTAGTGTGTTTGATTTGCGCTTAATTTACAGCAAGTATTATTTTAATTGGAGTCCAGAACCCAATTTAAAAACGGGGAGTAACCGAAAAGCCAAAGGAGTAGGAAAAAAACAAATAAAAATGAAAAAAAAATTAAAAAGAATTATTTTACTTTTTGCTATATCAATTAGCATTATGAGTTGCAGTAGCGATAGTAGTTCTAGCGCTGAAACTATTGATTATGTAAAAGATGCAGCATCTTTAATGAGAAACATGAAGTTAGACGGTGAAATTAAAAATGGTAATGTGCCTGCACCTGCAGGTGAACTAACAGACGTTATAACTAGCATGCCAAGAACTGTTGTCGTTACCACAAATAGTTTGTTTAGAATTCCAATTCAAACAACTACAACTGATGGTAGAATACCACGAATTGTTTTTATTAAATTGGAAGGATCAGATAAATATTATCAAATAAATATTGATGAAAATGGTAATCCTATTGCGCGTAACCGTAGTAATAATCCACCACCAAGAACGCAACTTAGTTGTACAGGAGGCCCTAATGTACGGCTTGAGGCTAACGGTTTTCAAGAAAGTTATGAAAATGCTGCAGAAGTCTATACTTTCTCTCCTCCTTTGCAGGCTGCTCCTGCTGACTTTGGCAACTTTTTCAATAATAGAAATTTATGGAGTAAAAAATCAATAACATTTAAAGCATTAGATGTAGGAACAGGTGATGTTCAAGTTTCCTTGACTTGGGATACCGAAACAGATGTAGACTTGTGGTTAACTGAACCAAATAATAACAAAATTTGGTATGTTAGTAAAGAATCAAGTACAGGAGGAGAATTGGATTTTGATAATACGTCCGGATATGGTCCTGAAAATATATTTTATCAGAATACAGCTCCATCAGGAACTTATAAAGTAGAAGTTAATTATTTCAGTGGTTCACCAACGGTAACAAATTATAATGTTGTTGTAAAAAATGGCAGCCAAATTACTTCTTATGACGGAACGTTAACATCATCTTCTGAGACAGATGTTGTTACAACATTTACAAAGTAATAATATTTGTTGTTCTTTTATAGTAGATGACATAAAGATTATAAATTACTGTCATTTGCCTTTAATCTACCTACTAAAAGGGCTACTCTAATAGCAGTAGCCTTTTTTGTTTTAAAAATATATTCTCAGTAGACTTGTATATTTCTCGCCTTATATTGAAGTATTTCAAATATGGGAAGCAAATGTTACTTGTATACTTACTTCAAAATAATAAAATACAACAAGTACATTTCCTTGTCAACTTTTAAATAAAAAAGTCCCGAGTAAATCGCGACTTTTTTATTCACAATGAGAAAATTATCAATTGTTAATTATCAATTAATTCTCCTCCATTGTATGATACACATTCTGCACATCATCATCTTCCTCAATTTTTTCCAATAATTTCTCAACATCAGCAACTTGGGCTTCAGTCAGTTGCTTTAGAACTTGCGGAATTCTTTCAAAACCAGAAGACAAAATTTCGATATTTCTATTTTCTAATTCTTTTTGTATGGCGCCAAAACTACCAAAAGGAGCATAGATTAAAATCCCGTCTTCGTCTTCAAAAACTTCTTCAGCACCGAAATCAATCAATTCCAATTCAAGTTCTTCTGGATCTAAATTACCTTTCGGAATTCTAAAATTGCAAGTGTGGTCAAACATAAACTCTACAGAACCTTGTGTTCCCATGGTGCCGTTGCATTTGTTAAAATAACTTCTAATGTTCGCAACAGTTCTATTGTTATTGTCGGTAGCCGTTTCTATAAGAATAGCGATACCGTGAGGCGCATAGCCTTCGAAAAGTACTTCCTTGTAATTAGCGGTATCTTTGTCCGTTGCTTTTTTGATAGCTCGCTCTACATTCTCCTTCGGCATATTCGCTGCCTTTGCATTTTGAATTACCGCGCGCAAACGTGAGTTAGCTTCTGGATTTGGACCGCCTTCTTTTACGGCCATTACAATATCCTTTCCTATTCTTGTAAATGCTTTGGCCATCGCAGACCAACGCTTCATTTTTCTTCCTTTGCGGAATTCAAACGCTCTTCCCATTTCTTATTTTTGTTTGATTGCCATCTATTTTTGGCAAAAGTATCATTTTTATTTATTTCTAGAAAAACTCAATGATTTAGTATTTCTTGATTTTAGTAGCTTTCTATTTTTTATAAAAAGGTAATTTCACAATCTTCGCCGGTACATCATTCTTGCGAATGCGTATAAAAATTTCAGAATCCACAGCACTGTGGGCGACGGTAACATAACCCAAACCAATTCCGATTCCCATCGAGGGAGACATCGTGCCGGAAGTCACATGACCAATAACAGTCCCGCTAGCATCTACAATCTCATAATCATGTCTAGGGACCGCTCGCTCTTGCATTTCAAAAGCTACTAGTTTCTTTTTAACACCCTGTTCTTTTTGTTTTTTCAAATATTCCGAATTAACGAAATCTTTATTGAATTTGGTAATCCAACCCAAACCTGCTTCTAAAGGAGAAGTCGTATCATTGATATCATTACCATACAAACAAAATCCCATCTCTAAACGCAAAGTGTCACGCGCAGCTAGGCCAATCGGTTTAATACCATAAGGTTCACCAGCCTCAAAGACTTTATTCCAAACAGTTTCGACTTGCTCGTTTCTGCAATAGATTTCAAATCCACCTGAACCAGTATATCCAGTCGCAGAGATGATTACGTATGGAAAACCAGCAAAGTCAGCTACTTCAAAATGGTAATAGGGAATCTCAGACAAATCAATAGAAGTCAACGACTGCATGGCCTCAACCGCTTTTGGTCCCTGCACGGCGAGTAAAGAAAACTCATCGGAAATGTTCTTCATTTCCACATTCATATCATTAAAACTGGAAATCCACTCCCAATCTTTCTCAATATTAGAGGCATTGACCACCAACAAATATTGTTCATCTTTCATTCGGTATATGATTAAATCATCTACGATACCACCGTCTTTATTGGGTAAACACGAATATTGAGCTCGTCCAATGGTCAACGTCGACGCATCATTCGACGTAACTTTCTGAATAAGCGCCAATGCATTTTCACCTGTCAATAAAAACTCACCCATGTGCGAAACATCAAAAACACCTACACCATTTCGTACGGTTTCGTGTTCGGCATTCACACCTTCATATAAAATAGGCATATTGTAACCCGCAAACGGAAGCATTTTTGCTCCTAATTTTTCATGAATGTGTGTAAGGGCAGTATTTTTCATTATTCGTAGCAATTAAATTGAAGTCGCTAATTTATTCAATTTTAACCTAACTCCAACTTGGATATTTACAATTTTATAAGATTTTTTTGGGAGCTATTTGCAGCTGTTCAATGTACCCGAGCGAAGTGAATTGACCAAACTCAAAATCCTAAAAATATTATTTTGTGAGGTAATCTTTTTTTCGTTTTTTCAAGACAAAAAAAATGGTTGCCGTTTCCACCCGCCTTGCTGCTAGGCAGTTCTGGGATAGGGAACTTTGCATATAATTTGATCTTACATATTATCGAATTGAGTACCTTTAATCAAAATTATGACCTATCATGAATTCAATAGCCGTTACTCACGAGGAAATACTACGAAGATATCATGCAATCAATCCTAAAACACACAAAGGAATGCAAGGACATGCACTTATTATTGGCGGAAGTTACGGTAAGATTGGTGCGGTAACTTTGTCAACAAAAGCGGCACTCAGAACCGGTTGTGGTTTGGTGACTGCCTACATCCCGAAATGTGGTTATACGGTGCTTCAAACTGCAAATCCTGAAATTATGGTCTTGACCGATGTTGATGAACAATGTATTACAAATATTGACTTTTCGATTATACCACAAGCCATCGGAATTGGGCCTGGAATGGGCTTGGATTTCAACACGCAAAAAGCTTTTATTTCCTTCCTTAAAGTCAATCCAATACCTTTAGTTATTGATGCTGATGCACTCAATAGTTTAAGTCATAATGCTGCTTCCTTATATTTCCTCCGTGCGAAAACAATCCTAACACCTCATGTTAAAGAACTAGAAAGATTGTTAGGAAATTGGAGTAGTGAAGCAGAAAAGTGGCAAAAAGCTATCGAATTCTCATCAAAATTTGATGTCATCCTAGTAGTAAAAGGAGCACCGACTTATATTGTTGAGGGAGAAAAAATCTACGAAAATACAACGGGAAACGCCGCTTTAGCAACTGCGGGCAGTGGAGATGTATTAACTGGAATTATTACAAGTCTTCTCGCACAATCCCATGACGCCATTGACGCCGCAATAATCGGTGTGTATTTGCATGGGCTATGCGCTGATTTGAAAGATGAAAATACCAGTAAACAGTCGTTTATTGCCTCAGATATCATCGAAAACTTAGGAAGATCCTTTTTGAGTTTAGGAATTTAGAAATGCTTTCAACTCTTCGTAAGTCTTGATTTTGACTCGAATTTTTTCTTTATTCAATACGCTTTCGATTTGAA
>JBIKRP010000250.1:0-4098 GCA_044349145.1 Flavobacterium sp. | reverse complement strand
TAAATTCTAACAAGAAATTTTTCCTTTTCTCATAGATGAAATGCCCAAGTTGGTTTAATTGCTCATTATAAATGGATAAAGTATCGTTTTCGAAAACATGATTTAGGGCAAAATATTTTAGTAATGCATTGCGCTGTTGGAGAATTTTTTGGTACTGAATCAACTGTTGCAAATAGGATCTGTCGGATTGAGAAATCACAGTGTCAATAAATTTTCTTCTAGTCTCGCTTCCTTCTACAATCAAATCGCGGTCTGCTGGAGAAATAATGACAAGCGGAATGAGTCCGACATGATCCGAAAATTTCTCATAGAGCTTTCCATTGCGTTTCAAGATTTTCTTCTGATTCCTTTTTAAACTGCAAACAATTTGTTCACTTCTTTCTTTGATGCGGAAATTGCCGTCAATAACAAAAAATTCTTCACCATGTTTGATGTTTTGCACCGCTAAAGGATTGAAATAACTCTTGCCATAGGCTAAATGGTAAATGGCATCCAAAACATTGGTTTTTCCGACCCCATTTTTCCCTACGAAGCAATTAATTTTAGTGTCGAATTCGAAGGAAACGTCCGAAAAATTTTTATAATTAAATAGGGAAATAGATTCTAAATGCATGTGGTCTTTTCTATTCAAAATTGATTTTGAATTCGAGTGCAAATTATTGAAAAATTACTTTTAAATCGGGGCATTCAAAATATTTTAATACATTTTTTGTGATTGGATTGTACAATTAGGTTTTAATTCATGCTTTTCGATAAAAAAATCAATATTAAATCATTTTTTTTTGCGTGTGTTTGAATAAAAATTTTATTTTTGCGGCTCACTAATTTAAAATAGATGGCAACGTATAATAAAAGAGGTTACAAAGCTCCAAAAGAAAAAGAAGAAAAAGATTCAGCTTTTATAGAAGATGTAAAAGTTGATGAAAAAGATAGTACAACGGCAGGTGTTTTTAATTCTTTAGATGAAACTGCTTCAAAAACTGAAGATTGGGTTGCTAAAAATCAAAAATATATTTTTGGAGTTGTAGCTGCGATTGCTTTGGTTACCGTAAGTTATTTATTGTACCAAAAATTTATTGTTCAGCCTAAAGAGGATGAAGCCGCATCAGAGATTTTTGAAGCGCAACAAAATTTTCAAAAAGCGGTAGATGCAACTACAAACGCGGATTCATTGTTTAATGTTTGTCTTAAAGGCGCAAAAGGAAGTCTTGGTTTTGTAGAGATTGCTGATAAATTTTCAGGTACTTCTGCAGGAAATTTAGCCAACTACTATGCAGGAATTTCTTATTTGAATACAGGAAAATATGCTGAAGCAATTACTTCGCTTGAGAATTTCAAATCAGAAGATATGATTTTGAGCGTATTAGCAGTTGGTGCCATTGGAGATGCTTATGCTCAGAAAAAACAATATAACGAAGCTTTGGAAAGATATATCAAAGCATCTGAAATGAACAAGAACGACATGACAACACCACGTTTCTTGCAAAAGGCAGGTCAAACAGCATTGGCCTTGGGCAAAAAAGCGGATGCATTAAAATATTTTACAGAAATTAAGGAAAAATACGAAAGTTCTCCGGAAGGTTCTGCCATAGATGCTTTGATTGGTTTGGCTCAATAATTTTAGATTTCAGGAGAATGATTCGGTTTTAAATTCAAAATCCTAAATCGCAAATCCTAAATTAAAATGGCTACTGCAAATAAAAACTTATCCAATTACGATAAAAACACAATCCCAAATGCGAAAGATTTTCGGTTTGGGATTGTTGTTTCAGAGTGGAATGATTCCATTACCAATGGGTTGTATTCCGGTGCTGAGCGTGCATTAATTGACTGCGGTGCGTTGCCTCAAAACATCATTCGCTGGAATGTTCCAGGAAGTTTTGAGCTTGTTTACGGTTCAAAAAAAATGATTGAGACGCAGAATGTCGATGTCGTAATTACGATTGGCTCTGTCATCAAAGGAGAAACCATGCACTTTGAATTTGTTTGTGAAGGAGTTACCCAGGGAATAAAAGATCTCAATGTGTTGTCAGATGTTGCTGTGATTTTTTGTGTATTGACGGACAATACAGAACAACAATCCATTGATCGAAGCGGCGGTATTCATGGTAATAAAGGAACAGAGGCGGCTATTGCAGCGATTAAGATGGCGTATTTGCGTCAACAATCAAAATTAAATTCCAAACATAACAACTTACAGGAATTGTCGAGTGGTCAGCCTCAAATTGAGGATCAACCGCGACAGCTTGAAGAATAGATTTGTTTTATAAATATCTAGTAAAACCTGCTTTAATCGAGTAGGTTTTTTCTTTTTATGATATTCTTGGCTGTAAAAGCTAGTGGATTTTCGTTAAATTTGTCAACTTGGGCAATAATCCCAATTCTAAATAGTAGAAATGTCGAGTATTATTCAACTACTTCCAGATCATGTTGCCAATCAAATTGCCGCTGGTGAAGTGGTGCAACGTCCTGCATCTGTTGTCAAAGAATTATTGGAAAATGCGGTAGATGCAGAAGCGACCGATATCAAATTAATTATAAAGGATTCTGGCAAATCGCTGATTCAAGTGATTGATAACGGAAAGGGTATGAATGTTACCGACGCACGATTGTGTTTCGAGCGACATGCGACTTCTAAGATTAGAAAGGCGGAAGATTTGTTTCAACTCCATACCAAAGGATTTCGCGGTGAAGCGCTAGCCTCAATTGCAGCCATTGCTCACGTTGAATTAAAAACCAAGCAAGATCAAGAGGAGTTGGGCACGCAAATCATTATCGAAGGAAGCAAATTGGTGTCTCAAGATGTGGTTGTAACGCCACGAGGAACTTCATTTTCCGTTAAGAATTTGTTTTTTAATATACCGGCGCGACGCAACTTTCTGAAATCAGAAATCATTGAGTTTCGTCACATAATGGATGAATTTCAAAGGGTTGCCCTGGCACATCCAAATATTCATTTTACGTTTTATCACAATGGGAATGAAGTGTTTGTATTGCCAATTTCCAATTTAAGACAGCGCATTGTGGCACTTTTTGCTGGAAAAACCAACGAAAAACTGGTGCCGGCCTCAGAGGAAACGGATATTCTAAAAATAGAAGGATTTGTTGGCAAACCTGAATTTGCAAAGAAAAACCGTGGGGAGCAATTTTTCTTTGTCAATGATCGCTATATCAAAAGTGGTTATTTGCATCACGCCGTCATGAATGCCTATGAAGGCATACTTCGGGAAGGCACACAACCAAGTTATTTCTTGTATTTGACCGTTCCAACTAATACAATCGACATCAACATTCATCCGACAAAAACAGAAATTAAATTTGACGATGAGCAAGCCTTGTACGCGATATTACGTGCCACCATCAAACATAGTTTAGGACAATTTAATGTAGCACCAATTCTTGATTTTGATCGAGACGCCAATTTAGATACACCTTATCACTATAAAAATGCGGCGGGTTCTATTCCGACAATTCAGGTTGATGGCAATTACAATCCGTTTTCGGCGGAAATGGCTGCAAAAAAGAATGAAAAGACCACCACTCATTATCAAAGGAAAAATGAGTCGGCTTCATGGGAAGGATTGTATGTCGGATTGAAAGATGATACCGATAGTTTGGTCGACATAGGAGGAATGCACTTTGAACAGGATGAGGAAAAATCAAGTTTATTTGAAGGAGAAGAAGTCGAAAAGGACATCAAGAAAACCTACCAAATTCAGAAGAAGTATATCGTCAATCCAATCAAATCTGGAATGATTATCGTGGATCAGCAGCGTGCGCATCAACGTATATTATATGAACAGTTCTTGACGAATATGACCGTTGAACATGGCGCCAGTCAACAATTGTTATTTCCTTTGCATTTGTATTTTTCGAAAAATGAAATCCATCTTATCGAAGAATTACAATTATCGCTCACCAATACAGGTTTTCAATTTGATGCCAACCTCGATGATCATATTGTGATTACCGGATTGCCAACGCATGTCTCGGATTCCCAAGTTAACTTAATTTTCGAGCAGTTATTAGGAGATTTACATGATGGAATTCCAAGCAATAGTTTTAGTCAAAATGACACCATTGCCAAGTCGATGGCGA
>JBIKRP010000280.1:0-3656 GCA_044349145.1 Flavobacterium sp. | reverse complement strand
CGAAATAGAGTCCGATTTTCATGGAAATTAGTAATTAGTAAAGAGTGCTTAGTAATTAGTAAAGAGTGCTTAGTAATAAGTAAAAAGGGATTAGAAATTAGTATAGAGTGATTGGTAATTAGTGAATTAGTGATTTGGAAAAAGCATTAATCATTTTAGACTCCTCTTCAATAAGTTTTTGAGTTTGATTAAACAAGTTCTCATTTTCGATAAAGTTTAATTGTTGTGCGATGAGCAATTGGGTTTCTAATTCAAAAAGCGACCCTCTAGAGATTGATAAAAAATGATGGAACGATTTGTTGGAATTTCTTCCAAATCCCTCAGCAATATTCGACGGAATCGAAACCGCGGCTCTTTTTAGTTGATTGCTTAAATTGTAAATTTCGTCTTTGGGAAATGATTGAACCAACTGATAAACTGATAACGTAATCTCAATTCCTTTCTGCCAAATTAGTAAGTCTTTGTGGCTTTTAATTTCTTTCATAATCTAAATGGCTTATAATATATGTTCTAACAAAAAATATTTTCTATCTATTCACTTATCACTCTTCCCAATAAAATCCTTCACCAATTGATACGCTTCTTCTTTAGCAACATCTAAGTCATAGTTTTTGATAATCTTATCGAATTGTGGTGCAGTTGCCAATTCAACCGAAGCTTTGGCAATCCGCATATTGATCTTATCCTCGCTTTCTGTAGAGCGTTTTTTGAGCCGAATTTTCAACTCATCAATACTTGGCGGTTTCACAAAAACGGCTAAAGTTTCTTCAGGGAATTTTGACTTAATGCGCAATCCACCAGCCACATCAATATCGAAAATCACATTTTTTCCCAGCGCCCATATTCGTTCGATTTCACTTTTTAATGTGCCGTAAAAGTTATCGCGATAGACTTCCTCCCATTCCAGAAAATCGTGTGCTTTGATGTGGTTTTTGAATTCTGCTAACGAGATAAAATAATAGTCTTTTCCGTGAATTTCTTCCCCACGAGGTTCGCGAGAAGTCGCAGAAATGGAAAACTCTAAATTTAGTTCTGGAATTCCTAGTAAATGCCGAACAATGGTGGTTTTTCCCGAGCCAGATGGCGCCGAAAACACAATTAATTTTCCTTTTCCCATCGATTATTTCTAGTTAAAGCACATTGAGCACTTGTTCCTTAATTTTTTCCAATTCATCTTTCATCATCACCACTAATTTTTGCATTTGGGCGTGATTGGCTTTCGAACCCATAGTGTTTATTTCTCGACCCATTTCTTGGGTAATAAACCCCAATTTTCTTCCGTTGGCATCTGTTCCTTTGATGGTTTCCAAAAAGTAGTCGAGGTGGGTAGTAAGACGCACTTTTTCTTCTGTAATATCTAATTTTTCGAGGTAAAATATGAGCTCTTGCTCGAACCGGTTTTCGTCTACATTGACTTTCATCTCGTCGATAGCGGTTTGCAAACGATCTTTAATAGCTTGCATTCTTTCGGGATCTAGCGCCAGCGCCTCAGTCATATACTGGCGAATATTGCCAATACGCAATTGAAATTCATTTTCTAGCGACTTTCCTTCATCAACTCTAAATTGGGCAATATTGTTTAATGCTTCTTGGATGACTTTCTGAATTTCAATCCAATCATTCTCATCTATTTCATCACGTTCTGTTTTGAGTGCGTCTGGCATTCTGACCGCCATTTTCATCAATTCGGTTTCATCGGCATCTGCAATTACCGCTCTCATTTGTTGAATATACGCCTTAACAATTGGAACATTTATTTTTGTAGAGGTTTGTTCGCCAGTCATTTCGACATAAACAGAGAAATCTACTTTACCTCGTTCTAGTCGCGCAGCGATTTCGTTTCGCAATCCCAACTCTAATTCGCGATACACAGAGGGCATTCGTACGTTTAGATCGAGACCTTTGCTATTCAGCGATTTTACTTCGACGGTAATTTTTTTTGAAGGTAATTGTAAAGAGGCTTTACCAAAACCAGTCATTGATTGTATCATATAAATTGTACTAAAAAGAGTTCAAAGATAAGTAAAATGCGGATTGTTTAGGAGTCGATTTCAGACGGATTCTTGTGAGTTACTAGATAAACGCCGATGAAAATCAAAATGGCAGCTGAAATCTTTACCCAAGTCAACTCATCTTTCCCTAATCCAACAGCAATGATGGCGGCAAACAACGGTTGCAAGTATATAAAAACCGCGACGGTCGTTGGTTTAAGTTCTCGCATTGACAATAAATTGAGAAGATAGGTAAAAAAGGTGGAGAATAGAATTACAAATCCAATTTTCCAATATAAGTTCGTTGGAATGTGGTGCCAGTCGATGGCTAGAAATTCATTCCATCCAAAAGGTAGCACCATGAGAAATCCGAAAGTGTAAATCCATTTTACAAAAGTGAAGGCGTTGTATTTGTCCATGAGCTTCTTGACCAAAATCAAATAGCAACCGTAAGAAACCGCATTGATAAACACCAGTAAATTGCCTAGTTCCGCATGCGTGGCATATCCGACTGATTTTCCAAAAACAATCAGAAAAACAGTGCCGATAAGACCAATGACGATTCCAATGATTTTTCTTTTTTTCATTTTTTCTTTCATCAATATTGATGACAAAATGAGCACGATTATCGGAGTTGTAACCATTATAACCGCTGCCGAAATAGGCGAAGTAAGACTCAGTCCTTTAAAAAATGTCAGCATGTTGAGCGCCACTCCAAAGAAAGCCGCGGCGACAATTCGCGGAAAATCTTCTAACGCTACTTTTTCTTTTGGACCTAAAAAAGATACGGCCCAAAAAAGAGCGACAGCACCACTTACGCGCAATAAGATAAATCCAAAAGGAAGAATGTAACTAGGCATAACATCTTTCGCAATAGTAAAGGTTAGTCCATAAATAACGGAAACCATGGTTGCAGAAAAGAGTGCCAAATTTCTTTTTGACATTAGGACAAGACTTTTTGTACTTCTTGAATTACTTTGGAATTATTGCCAACATATATTTTATCATTAATAATAAAAACGGGTCGACTGAGAAAAGTATAATGTTGTAAAATATAATCGCGGTAATCGTTTTCGGTTACCGATTTGTTTTTTAAATTTAAGGACTTATACAGTTGTGCTTTTCGGCTAAACAAAGCTTCGTAAGTTCCAGAAAGCCGTTTCATTTCTTCTAATTCTTCAACTGTGATTGGATTTTGTTTGATATCATGAAAAACCAAACCGTCATTTTTCGGCAGCGATTTGATAATTTTTCGACACGTGTCACAAGAGGCGAGATAGTATATTTTGTTCATAAATTTCGAGATTCTAAGCGCAAAGGAAATTCATTTGAGACTTAAAAACAGTATTTTTATCAAAAATATTTTATGGAAACGACCTTCAAAATTTGGGAAACCAATAGGCAGTTGTATTTAAAATTTTTGAACAGTTATACTTTGGAGCAACTCAATAAGATTCCGGATGGGTTTAGCAACAATCTGATTTGGAATATTGGGCATGTTATTGTTTCGCTGCAAGGTTTGGTTTATCGACTTTCTGGTTTACCAAGTTATATTGAGGAAAGTTTGGTTGAAACCTATAAAAACGGTTCAAAGCCAACTGGGAGCACTACAGCAGAGGAAGTCAATCTGTTAAAAGACCTTTTGATTTCATTAATTGAAAAAAC
>JBIKRP010000249.1:0-4108 GCA_044349145.1 Flavobacterium sp. | reverse complement strand
GTTCAGTATGTAATATCTAAAGGAATTGCAAAAGATAGAATTTCTGGAAAAGGAATGGGCGAAATAGAGCCGAAAGTAGACTGTAAAGAGGCTTGTACGGAAGAGCAACATGCACAAAACAGACGTTCTGAGTTCTTGATAGTGAAATAGAACTATAGCGTACAATTTATAATTGAAAAACCGAGCGTTTAACGCTCGGTTTTTTTATGCTCATGTTTGACAAAAGCACTATTATTTTGCGCCTAAAATCCGTTTACACTGACATTAGTTGGTCATACTAAGCGACTTTAGTTCTTTTAAAAGTATTCAGGCTTCACGACTTTTATAAGCTTGAATACATTATGGCATTTTTGACCCATTAGTTACAATTGGTAATGCCTCTGTGCGAAATTATTTTTAGCTAGAGAGTGTGTAGGAAAGAATTTGCATATTCTCAAAATGCCAAGCTACAGAACTCTATTATAAAATAGAATGGCAGAAATATAATTGATTGTTGTTGTATTTGTGCGACATTATTTGTGAGCAGCAAAAGTGCAATTACATAGGAAAAAAGAATCGCACATGGGATTTGCATTCTTAATATCTAGACAACAATGGTCCTATCATTAAAACAAGCCGTTATATTGCATATAATTACCTTCAAAGTCTAATTTGTTGAAATAAAAAAAGAGACCAATGCAGCCTCTTTTTTATAAAAATACAAGTGTGATTTTTAACTAGTTTACAACAATATCATCGATATGCATGGTTGTAGTCAAGGCAGGATTAAAAATGTAACCGCCAGTATATTCGAAAATAATAAATCCATTTCCATTCAAACTACTTGGCAAATTATAAACACCACTATTTACAAATGGTTGAGAAGCACTACCAGTGGTGCCACTTGCAATAGTAAAATTTGCGGTAATGTCAACCAAAGTTGCATTTGCAATGTTTGACAAAAGAACATAATTGGTCGAATAATAAACTTTTAAAACAGCACCGACATTAAAACGATCTTGCGTTTTAAAGCTTAGACGATTTGCCGCTGTAAAATCAATAGGCACAATAAAATATGCCTTATTATTCGGTTCTTGAAAATCTGTATTCGAACTAAAAGGAGAGAATTTTAAGTATTTATTATTGCTAAAAGACTCTGTTACCCAATATCTTGTTCCTTGAAAAGCGTCATTAATATACTTTGGAAAAGTTTTAGTGGAAGCATTATAAGACTCAAAGTTTTCAGTAAAAGCACCAAGATATTGAATGTCGGTTCCGCCAAGCGCAGGAGTGGTGTCAAATCGTTCCTCTGTCAATTTAATGTCGCTTTCATAACGCACAATAAATTGAAAATCGGTATCGTATTTTGTCAAAACGCCTCTTATTTTACCACTTTTTAAAGGAACTTGTTTTCCTGTGAAAGGACAGAAGCTACTGAAACGTATAACTTGTTCATCGCCACCATCTGCGGAAACAAGAAGATGATTTGTGGCACCTCCGCCTGAGTCGATATCATAATAAGTTCTTCCAATCGAACTGTCTGAAAATTGAACATTTTCAAGTTCGACTAAAGTATTCTGATTGTCATCATTATAAGCATCGGCTAAACTTAAAGTCCTAACAAAATCATTTTCATTAACTATCGTTGCAGATGGGAATAAATGTTTTTTCCATTGAAATTCTGAAATTCTCCCGATGGTTCCTTCAAATAAAGCTCCAATTTGTAACGAACCGAATACTTCCGCACGATATAGTCCTTTTAGGCTAATATATACTTTTCTACCAGGAGTAAAACCCTTTGCGTAAAGAGTAGTTACATTTAAAGGCACACTAAATCCAATCGGATCTGTTCCGTCAGTGGGAATGGATTGAAATGAAATTGATTTATAAAATGTTCCTTTTTCATCGCTAGAGGTTACATACGCCTCAATGATGGCCTCTTCACTAAATACAGTAGGGTTAGCAGTTGCTGCTGCATCTACTGCCGCAACCGTGGTTGTTGGTGTCAACTCATAAGTTGTCAAACTAGACTCAGGTGCCGCATAATAATCACTGTTAGCACATCCCACTAGTAGTCCGAAACAAATCGACGTTAGTATATAGGATTTCAATATAATATTTTTCATAATCTAATTACTTTTGATTAAAAATTCGGATGTTGTCAATGGAATAGGTTCCGTCTAATGAAGTATTTGTCCCTGAACCTTTGTACTTGAATGCAAGGTGAATATTGCCAGTATAGGAAGATAAGTCAATTTTCCCAGAGCTAAAAAAATCGAAGTTTGTATCGTAATCAAGAGGTGGTCTGGTAAAAGCTACAGATTGCCATGTTGCATTTAAAACATCCGTACCGTTGTAGTTCGTCGCAATCAATAGTTCAATCGAGTTTGAACTTGTTCCTACATAGGCTTGAGCAACGTCAAAAGCTAGTTTTTCATCTTTCTGTAAATCCATATTAATTGGAGGAGAAATCAGCCAACCAATATTAGATGCTTCGTCAGATTGATAGGCTGTAAATTCAGCATATTTAGTGTCACTATAAAATCCTTGCGCCCATTTAACAGTACCAGCTTCTGCGAAATTGGTCCATCCCTGAATTTCCAGGGGTTGACCTTCAGTCGCTTCGCTGACGCTTCCTGTGAAATCTTGATAAAAAGCAAACGGTTCAATAGTTGAATTTTTGATATCATTCTCAGGTGAGCACCCGGAAAAAGAGGATAAAGCTAAAAAGCTGAAAGCTAAAAGTTTTATTGTTTTCATAGTTAAATTTTTAAAAGTTAACATAAAGATTAACGAAATAGGTTCTTCCAAAACCATAGAAATATCTTGGTGCAAAAGCAGGAGTCCCGCTTGAAACATCCTGATTTACCTCTCTAAAGTTGGCGTTTCTGGTTTGTTCAAATCCTCCAGTTTTATAAACAACATCAAAAACATTATTCACTGAGGCGAAAAAACCAATTGTTTTACCACTAATTCTCCATGATTTCCCACCGGTTAAGTTGATTAAGGTAAAGTCTTTAAATTGTTCTTGTTTTAATAATTCATTAGCTCTTGCAGTTGAAGCTTCTGGAAAAGAGAGTCCTTCTAGGTCTGCTGGATTTTTGTAGAAATTATTAGTTCTTAATAACGAAGAAACATCTAGATAATTGTTGGCAAGATAATTCGCATTAGCACCAATCCACCAAAACTTTGGGTCTCTATATTCAACTCCAAACGATGCGGCAGTTTGTGGACCGCCAGAAACGCGATATCCCTTTAGGTTGGCTTTACCAAAGTCCGTAATAGGATTTGTGTTTGTTGGAGAGGCTAGATTATCGTTACTAAGACTTACGTTAGGGTTATTATTGAAGGTATATTCTCCATATGCGCCAGCAAGCGTTAATTTTATCGTTGAAGTAAGATTATATTCCATCCCCAGCTCTAAACCAACATTCTTTTTTTCTATATCGCTGACAGTTTCGGCAACAAATGCATCACCACCATCTCCATTATCATCGTCAAATATACCTTCACCGTAGAAAAAGGAGTTTTCCGTTGCATTTTTTATGTTGGTGTAAAACGCAGTTAGTCTAGATTTAAATTTAGGAGCTTTAATAATATAACTTGCATCTAGACTAGTAATGTTTTCTGGACTTAGACCAGCAAGCGTATTGTCGTTAATACGTGCATTTGGGAATACATTTCTCAATGTTGGCGCTTTCGTCATATAAGCAGCATTAAGTCCCAAGAATTGTCTTCCACTCAACTTGTATGTTAAACCACCTTTAAAACCAAAGGTTTCGTAGGTGTATTTTGCACTTTTCCCAAAAGAATTATTTGGGTATAGACCATTTCTATAAAGCCCTTCTCGTTGATATTCACTACGAGTATATGACTGAGCCATATAGAAATCTATTTTTTTGTAGGTAAATTTAAATTGGGTAAAAGCGTCAATAGTATTGGCTAATAATTTATAGTTATATCCGAAAGTATCACCAACACGAACGTTTCTATTAGGGTTATTTAAGTCTGGTTGTTGTTCGTCTCCTACCTGAAAATTGTCAAAGTCTTCAAAAAACTGTCCCCCTAGTAAATCCAATAGATTTTGGAAGTTACGTGAACTTAAATTTCTATAGGTGACTCCTGCATT
>JBIKRP010000248.1:0-4116 GCA_044349145.1 Flavobacterium sp. | reverse complement strand
AATAATTGCGGAGTAATTGTTAAGGTCAATTTTTTGTAATCGTACGTCTTTAGCATTTACGCCCTCAACGTGAATAAAAGGTCTGAAATCAACTTTTACTTTATGCTTTTGTTGCAAGTCAAAGTAAGGAGAGTTTTCTACTTTAGGTTCCGGCTGTGACACCAAAATTGTTTTCACTTTCATATTGACATTTTCTAAATATGCTAACTTTTTGTAAACCAATAATAGATAAAATAGTACGGTGCTATTTCGAGTGCGCAAAGATATAAAATAAAATAAAACAACTTGCCGAATAATAAATTTTGATAATTCTTCAAAGAAACGACATAAGTTAACAGATTTGTTACAGCAATAATGGTAATAATTATATAAAACAACAAATCTGATGTGTTTGTGTTGTAAAACAAAATGGCATTGATAGGAAGTAGCAAAACACCAATATAAGTTCTGTAAGTAACCTTTTGTAAATTGAATTGATCGGCAAATTCATCAATTGCAAAAGAAGTGGCTATTATTTTTTCTATTAGGAATTTCGAAAGCACAAAGACACTTAAAAAAGTACAAATTTGAACAAACAAAATCCAGTCGGTTTTTGAAAGTTGATAAAAATGATGCAACGTTAATTGTATAAAGAAAGTGATGGAGATTAATTGTACTACAAACAAAAAGATTGTAAATCCACTCATCAAGTAGGAAGCATCACGGTAGATTTTCGTGTATTTGTCAGAAACGACTAGCTTCATAAAATCTTGAAAGCGCGTTTCAAAAACTGACTTTACTACTGCAATAATCGTAAATAAGATTACAAAAATTATCGTTGCCCAGTCTTGGATTCCTATAATTCTTGGCTGTAATACGGTTTCTATCATATCGTTGCAAAAATACTAAAAATAGCTACATAATTGGTCTTGTTTTTACTTTTTACCTAATTTTGATTCGATAGATTGAAGCAAAAAGCAATTCTTCCAGTTATTGCCTTTTATTATCATTTTCTTAAGGAGCAACTCCCATAAAAAGTTTATTTTTGTTCATTATTTAGCCAAAGGAATGACTGACGGAATTGTAATTATCCCCACCTACAACGAAATTGAAAATATCGAAACAATTATTAGAGCGGTTTTCTCTCTGCATAAGCCTTTCGACGTCTTAATCGTTGATGATAATTCACCCGATCAGACGGCTGCGAAAGTAGTCTTACTACAAAGCGAATTCAAAAATCGATTGTTCCTCGAAAAAAGAGAGAAAAAGGCTGGTTTAGGAACGGCGTATGTTCATGGGTTTCAATGGGCGCTTTCACAATCCTATCAGTATGTTTTTGAAATGGACGCCGATTTTTCTCACAACCCAGCTGATTTGGAAAAATTATATCAGGCTTGTCATTTTGGAGAAGCTGATGTAGCCATCGGGTCACGTTATGTGACTGGCGTGAATGTGGTGAATTGGCCTCTGAGTCGCGTGCTGATGTCCTACTTTGCCTCGGTGTATGTGAAAATAATTACGGGGATGAAGATTCATGATGCAACAGCTGGATTTATTTGTTACAGAAGAAATGTCTTAAAGGAAATCAACATTGAGCGAATTCACTTTATCGGATATGCTTTTCAAATTGAAATGAAATATCGTGCATTTTGTAAAGGATTTCGAATTGTTGAAGTACCTATTATTTTTACAGATCGAACCAGAGGAGAGTCAAAGATGAGTAATGCAATCATAAAAGAAGCTGTCTTTGGAGTAATCTCTTTGCGAATTAGAAAATTTTTTAATCGGTTATAGTGAATAGAATTTTAATCAAGAATGCGAAAATTGTCAATGAGGGAAGTCTTTTCGAAGGTGATGTTCTCATTGAAGATGAATTCATTGTAGAAATTGCTGAGAGCATAAGTGCAAAATCACCATCAACAACTATTATTGATGCGGAAGGAAACTACTTGATTCCTGGGATGATCGATGACCAAGTTCATTTTAGGGAACCAGGATTGACGTATAAAGGCGATATCGCGTCCGAGTCGAAAGCAGCCGTAGCGGGTGGAATCACCTCGTTTATTGAGCAACCCAATACCATTCCCAACGCCGTTACGCAAGAAATATTAGAAGAAAAATACCAAATTGCAGCAAAAACGTCCTACGCGAATTATTCTTTTATGTTGGGCGGAACCAACGATAATTTGGAAGAAATTCTAAAGACAAATCCCAAAAATGTTGCAGGATTAAAGTTGTTTTTGGGTTCTTCAACCGGGGATATGCTTGTCGACAGTTCGGCCGCATTGGAGCAAATATTTTCGAATACGAAATTACTGATTGCAGTGCATAGTGAAGATGAAACCACGGTCAAGGAAAATCTTGAAAAATTCAAAGCAATCTATGGCGATGAAATTCCGGTTAAGTTTCACCCAGAAATAAGAAGTGTAGATGCTTGTTATAAATCGACGGCAAAGATTGTTGATTTGGCAAAGCGCACCGGAGCTCGACTGCATGTTTTTCATATCTCAACAGCCAAGGAATTGGAGTTTTTTAGCAATAAAGTTCCATTAGAAGAAAAGAAAATTACCGCAGAAGTTTGTATTCATCACCTTTGGTTTTCTGACGAGGATTACGAAACCAAAGGCAACTTAATCAAATGGAATCCAGCGGTGAAAACTTCTGCAGACCGAGAAGCCCTGTGGAAAGCGCTTCTTGACGGACGTATTGATGTGATTGCAACTGATCATGCGCCTCATACATTAGAAGAAAAGAAACAAAATTATTTGAAAGCGCCGTCTGGCGGACCGCTTGTGCAACATGCTTTGGTTGCACTTTTTGAAGCGTACCATCAAGGAAAAATATCTATTGAAAAGATCGTCGAGAAAACAGCGCACAACCCAGCAATACTTTTCCGAATTGAGAAACGTGGTTTTATAAAAGTGGGTTACTTTGCCGATTTAGTAATTGTCAATGCGGGTTTGCCCTGGAGTGTAAAAAAAGAGAACATACTTTATAAATGTGGCTGGTCTCCTTTTGAAGGATTTACATTTAAATCACGAATTACACATACTTTAGTAAATGGGCAATTGGTTTATTCCAATTTTAAAGTAAAAGAAATTCGTGGCGGAAAAAGGCTGCAGTTTGATCGATAAAACACTGAAAATGAAAAAAATAATTTGGATTTTAGGTTTAATGTTAGGTATAATGGGTTGCAACAATCTACCAATTGAAAAGCCTGATGACCTCATCGCTGAAGATAAGATGACCGATATCTTATATGACCTAACATTGTTAGACGCCATAAAATTACAAAACCCTTATGATACTATCAAGCAATCGATAAGGCCTCGAGAGTTTATCTATAAGAAATACAATATTGATAGTTTGCAATTTGTCAGTAGTAGCCAATATTATATTTCACAAATTGAGACCTACAAGAAAATGTACGACCAGGTCAATGAACGATTGCAAAATAAAAAGTCTGAAAATGACCTGTTGTTAAAAAAAGGCGGAGCCGCTGCGCCATCCATTCCTTCTAGCGCTGACACGCCGCAAGTGCAATAGATTATTTCTGTAAATACATCTTAGCCGTAGTTACGATACAATCATCTATGCTTTGAAACGGAAACGGATAAATTGATTTTATTTTGCCGTTAGCGTATTGATCTTTGCGATGTAGTGATGCTGCCATCAGTTTACTTAATGTTCTTTTCTTTCTAAATAAAAACGAAAAAATCCAATCGAGTCTCCAAGCAATTGCTGAAATTGAAGGAGTCGCATAGAATTTAGGCGGAGCCACTTGCAACGCATCTGCGATTTTTTCTAGCACATCATCGAACGAAAGGTTTTCGGAAATCAAACAATAGCGATCTTCATTTGTTGTGACTTCCATACAATGAAGTATGCACTTGACAACATCATCAACAGCTACAAATCCAGTTGTCCCTAGCGTATAGAACAGCATTCCATTTTTGATTTTTGAGAAGATTTGCCCACTACCGTGTTCCCAAAAGCCGGGACCAATGGTCACTCCAGGATTGACAATCAACACATTTAAACCTTCTTGTTTGCCGCGCCACACTTCCATTTCAGCGCCATATTTCGAGATGGCGTAATCGCTATGTGGAAGCTCCGGATTCCATTCGGTTTTCTCAG
>JBIKRP010000247.1:0-4120 GCA_044349145.1 Flavobacterium sp. | reverse complement strand
AGGTTGGGATTGGACTTGGCAAGTTCCAAGAGCCGATTTTGACAATACTATGGCGCAAGAAGTCATCCGAAAAGGCATTAATTTAGAGTTTGAATCAGAAGTAGTTTCGATTTCTTTTGAAGGGAAAAAATCGATTACTGTGATAAAAGACATCGATGGAAACTTTAAAGAAGTGCATGCCAATTTTGTAATTGATTCTAGTGGTTACGGGAGAGTTTTACCAAGACTTTTAGATTTAGACACGCCTTCAAAATTAGACCCGCATTCAGCTATATTTACCCATGTTGTAGATGTAAACCGACCTGCTGGCGAAGAAGGGACATTGATTTCATTTGATATTTTAGAAACAGAAGTTTGGTTGTGGGTGATTCCATTTTCTAATGGAAATACAAGTTTAGGTGTTGTTGGGCCAACCCATTTTATTAATGCACTATCCGAAAACAATGATACTAGAGAAGCATTAAACAATGCCGTAAATTTATCCGATTTTTACATCAAAAGATTTGGCGGTGTTCCGTTCAATTTTGAGCCTGTGAAATTAGAAAATTACTCGCGTTCTGTAAAAAGAATGTATGGTGATGGTTTTGCCTTAACAGGAAACAGTTCTGAGTTTTTAGATCCGGTTTTTTCTTCTGGTGTTGCGTTTGCAACTGAATCTGGAATGTTAGCAGCCAAATTATACCTTAAAGAATCACAAGGAATAAAAGTAGATTGGGAAGAAGAATTTACAGGATATATGCGTCGTGGCATTGGTGTTTTTACAACCTATGTAAAAGAATGGTACACCGGAAATTTACAAACCTTATTTTTCCACCAGCCTGAAAATCCCGATGTAAAAGAAAAAATCTGTTCCGTTTTGGCTGGTTATGTATGGGATGAAACCAATCCGTTTGTTAAGAAACACGATAATTTAGTCAAAAACATGGCACATCTAATCAATATGGAATATGAAGCACAAAAAAACCTTAGTTAAATACTAAGGTTTTTTTTTATAAATATCGTTTCATTTGAATCGTGAGGCTTTTTGCTAATTTTTCATAAGCTCCTTTAATTCTATCTCCTTGTTTCCGGTAATCTTTTACTATCCCGATTGATTTATCAAATTCGACGGCCACTATAACATTAGAAGGATTTGCAGTTTCGAAAATGGTGATTATAGCACTGATTTTGGCGGGTTCTACTTGTGCAACCTCATAACCTGGGTAAATCCATGTTGTTTTAAGGACAAGTGTATATTTGGATTCTGGATTCGTTCCAGCCTTTACATTTTTACTTTCAAGTTGTTCATTGAAATAATTGATAAAACCTGGTTCATATTTGTTTTTTCGGTCTTCATACCAATCTCTTTCAAATGCCACGGCTTTCCCTTTCAAATCTTGCCCGTTGTCATATTGTTTTCTTTTGTTAATCTTTTCCTTTAAATAAGCTTCCTCCGATTCAAATCCGTTCACTTCCATTCCTTTGTAGTCGAAGGTGCAATAATACTCGGAAATTCCTTTTACGTTTTTTAAATCGCCAGTTAAAACAGTAAACCGTTGACTATAAAGTTGTGACGACACTAAGAAAATAAATATCAATTGTAATTGTTTCATGAAACAAATATATTTTTTTTTAGAATTAGTAAACAAAAAAACCTTAGTTTGAAACTAAGGTTTTTCTGTTTTACGTTGGGTAATATTATTTAGTGTTTTTCAATATAAAGCCTGCTAAGGATTTTCCTGTTTTTGCAAAACCTTCGCCTATTCTTGATTCATTACTAAAATTATTCCCCCATTGGTCACCTGGCGCTTCTTTTGTAGTAATTTCTAAAAGAACATTAGAACGGTTTTCTGTTTCAACAAACTTCAAATTAGTAGACACTTTAGCTGGTTGTTTCATAACCCCGGCATCCCAACCTGGGAAAATCCATGTAGTTTCGACAATTAAGGTATATTTAGCACTTTTTAAATCTTCTTGAAAGCTCAATTCTTTTTTCTTTTTTACCAAAACAATGTTTACTAATTCTAAGAACTTAGGGTTCCAAATAGCGATTTTTGCCCCTTCCCATTTCTTTTTCCAAACATCACCAACTCCTTTGGTTTTCTCATTTAGATCAGCTGCTCTGTCCGAAATATATTGTGCTTCGGTTTTGTTTTCTTTCATCAACTTTAAGTTGCTGTAATCAAACTCAACATTAACAGCTGTTTGATTATTTAAGAAACCGAAATCCCCCTTTATTATTTCCATTTTTTGAGCTGATACTATTGATGATGTTATCAATAAAGCTAAAACCAATACTTTTTTCATTTTTTTTATTTTTATCTGTTGTTTGAACAAACTTAGCTCTTTTTTATCATAAACAAGTCTGAAAACATTATTTTACTTGTTTTAAAATATTTATATTAAAAACTTATAAAACGAATATTACTTTTTTATCGTCTGACATTTTTCCCTTTTTATAATTGTTAATTAATTAAACTCTTCCCTTCAAAGCATTAAAAACCCAGGCGTTCGCTAAGAAACCTACACCGACAGCACCAAATCCCCAGCCTGCGATATCATCATATCTAAATGCACCTAATGCCATCAAAAGTAATCCCATAAGTATCATGATAAAAGTGGCCCATCCTAGCACCGTGTTTTTGTTCATTCCCATAGTTTGTGGTATTTATTTTAGAGGGTCAAATATCGGGAATTATCTTTAATTTGAGAACTCAATTTTACTTTAACTAAAAACCCCCACCAACATCTCCTTCAACAAATCATGATTCGGCAACGCATTCGCACCAACGCCTTTGCTCTTCACATCAATATCGCGAAGTTTAGCCACAATCGCACTGACTTTCTTCATCGGGTAATTTCTTAACGCAATATCGTAATCCTTTAAGAAGTAAGGATTCACTTTAAGTACCGCCGCGACATTCTTCGGGTTTTTATCTTTCAATCCATGGTATTGCAACAAATTGACAAAGAAACTAAACACCAAACTCGTCGTCACGACCATTGGATTGTCTTTCGGATTATCCGCAAAATATTGCGCGATTTGATAGGCTTTCAACTGGTTCCGGTCACCAATCGCTTTGCGCAATTCGAAGACATTATAATCTTTACTAAAACCAATATTCTCTTCAATATGTTTCGCCGAAATCGTCGTTCCTTTCGGGAGGATAATCTGAAGCTTTTCCAACTCATTATTAATCTTACTCAAATCCGTTCCCAAAAACTCCACCAACATCGCCGCCGCTTTGGGCTCTATCGTATAATTTTTTCCTTGCAAAACCCGCTTGATCCACTCGCCTACTTGATTTTCGTAGAGCTTTTTACTTTCGTAAACCAAACCGTGTTTGTCTAACATTTTGGTCACTTTCTTGCGCTTGTCGAGGGTCTTATATTTATAACAAATCACCAAAACCGTCGAGGGCATCGGGTGCTCCGCATAACTTTCTAACTTATCAATCGTTTTGGTCAAATCCTGCGCTTCTTTCACAATAATCACTTGTCGCTCCGCCATCATCGGATACCGTTTGGCAGCCGAAATGATGTCTTCAATACTCACATCTCGTCCGTACAAAACCGTCTGATTAAAGCCTTTTTCGTCCTCCGTCAGAACATTTTGCTCGATATAATCCGATAATTTATCAATATAATACGGCTCCTCACCCATCAAAAAATAGATCGGTTTGATTTGCCCGTTCTTGATGTCATTTACAATTTTTACAACTTCATCCATTGTTATTTGGGATTTGCGATTTTGGATTTTGGAATTTGATATTTAAAATTTTATTTATTAGGAGCTATTTCCCGCTGTTCGCTCTATCTTTTTTGTTTTGTAAAAAACCCCTCGACTGCGCTCGGGGTGACAAAACAAAAAAGGATGCCACTACCATCGGGGCTAGGGCATGCCACTCCAATCAACTCTTGCCTCTTGTTTCTTGCCTCTTGTTTCTTGTTTCTTGCTTCTTGGCTCTTTTCTCTTCTCCCTTGCCACTTCACTCCAAAACAATTACTTTTACCCCATGCAACCACTCCAATTTTCATCCTTCAACTTCCGTTTCAAAAATAGTGAAAATACTGTCGCTATCTTCGATGAAATTCGCAAAAAGTTTGTCATGCTGACGCCGGAAGAATGGGTGCGTCAACA
>JBIKRP010000246.1:0-4136 GCA_044349145.1 Flavobacterium sp. | reverse complement strand
TTAGAGCTAAAGTTGGATTAACTTCAACAAGAAGTTCTGTAAAATCTCCAAGATCGTCAACGCCTCCAGAAGGAAGTACTGAGAAATCCCCATTTCCACTTCCTCTCATTTCCAATCTGTCTGGAAAAGTATTTGCAGGCGTAGGAGCAGCAACGTATGTTATTGTTCTTGTGTAGAAAGAAACAACATCTCCATCCTGAAGGGTAAGTGTCGGACTAATCAACCAATTGCTGATTGTTCCAGTTCCAGTCGTAGCATTAAAATTTGCTCCAATGTATCCAGTTTGACCACCATTGAATCCTGGAAAAAGGGTTGCTGAACCACCACCTTGGAACCAAACGGTCGTACCCACAGGGTCACTTTGATTTGTAGTTTGCCAACCTGCTGGAAGCACTGGTGGATTTCCAATAGCATCAAAATTTTCAAGTATCAAGTTTTGGGCATTTGTAGCGCTTACTGCTACTAGTAAAGAAAATGAAAGTAATAGTTTTTTCATAAGTAAAAATTTAAATTGTTTAATAGCCAAATGTAATAATAAAAACTACACCAAAAAACTTTTTCTAATCAAAAATGGTTTCATACATTTGCCACCGAAAATCAAGAGGAAAAATTTGAACTGATTGCAACCTCAGACCTTAACTTGTTAAGCGTCAAAAAAATGCTAAAGCAGAACTTCTCTTCTTTAGTTTTTATCGCAATCCTATTTTTTTAAACAGTAATTAAAATACAATTATTATGGCTTATTTATTTACGTCAGAATCGGTAAGTGAAGGACATCCGGACAAGGTTGCTGATCAAATTTCAGATGCACTAATCGATAATTTTATGGCCTTCGATCCAAAATCGAAAGTGGCATGCGAAACGTTAGTTACGACTGGACAAGTTATTTTGGCGGGAGAAGTAAAATCGGACACGTATTTAGACGTACAACAAATTGCCCGTGAGGTCATCCGAAAAATTGGCTATACTAAAAGTGAGTATATGTTTGAAGCAGATTCTTGCGGTGTGCTTTCGGCGATACACGAACAATCTTCAGACATTAATCAAGGGGTTGAAAGAGCGAATCCAGAAGACCAAGGTGCTGGTGACCAAGGAATGATGTTTGGCTACGCAACCAATGAAACGCAAAACTACATGCCTTTGGCTTTAGATCTTTCTCATGCGCTTTTAATCGAATTGGCCAATTTAAGAAGAGAAAATAACGAAATTAAATATTTGCGTCCTGATGCGAAATCACAAGTTACTTTAGAGTATTCTGATGATAACAAACCTGTTCGTATTGATGCGATTGTAATTTCAACACAGCATGACGATTTTGATGAGGAAATGAAGATGTTGGCTAAAATTAAAAGCGATTTAGTTTCGATTTTGATTCCAAGAGTAAAAACTAAATATCCAGAATACGCACATTTGTTTAATGACAAAATTCAATATCACATCAATCCAACTGGGAAATTCGTAATTGGTGGTCCTCACGGAGATACAGGATTGACAGGAAGAAAAATTATTGTGGACACGTACGGCGGAAAAGGAGCTCACGGTGGTGGTGCATTCTCAGGAAAAGATCCGAGTAAAGTAGATAGAAGCGCAGCTTACGCCACACGTCACATTGCAAAAAATTTGGTTGCTGCCGGAGTTGCGGACGAAATTTTAGTGCAGGTTTCCTATGCGATTGGAGTGGCTCAACCTATGGGGATTTTTGTTGATACTTATGGTACCGCTAAAGTAAATATGACTAATGGAGAGATTGCTAAGAAAGTCGAAGCGATTTTTGATATGCGTCCGTATTTTATTGAGCAAAGATTAAAATTGAGAAATCCTATTTATAGCGAAACTGCAGCATATGGTCATATGGGAAGAACTCCTGAAACGGTCACTAAAACTTTTAGTGCTCCGGGAGGAAATGAAAAAACGGTTACTGTTGAGTTGTTTACTTGGGAAAAATTAGACTACGTAGACAAAGTGAAAGCGGCTTTTGGCATTTAATCGTCAAGTTCGAATAATATAGTGCAAGTAGCGCACTTTTAAAACCTGGTTTCATTTGGAATCAGGTTTTTTTTAGCCCTGATGGTAGCGGCATCCTTTTTTGCTTCTAAAAGCCCCTCGACTGCGCTCGGGGTGACAAGCAAAAAAGATATAGCGGACAGCAGGAACTAGCTCAGAAAAAAACTAAAAAGAATTGCCTTTGACGTTTGATTCAAAAGTGATTAATTGTAAATTCGTTTTATGAAAAAAATGCTCCTATTGCTCCTTCTGTGTTTTTGCAGTGCTGTGGCTCAAAAGCCAGTATTGAGGAATACTTTCCCTCTGACTGCAGATACTTTTGTAGGTTACGATGCTTTAGGCGCCTATTATACGATTACCAACAACGTTTTGACCAAAGCAATGGGGGAACAAAAATGGCAGTACAAAAACCCGCAATTGGGTAAAATCGCCAAAGTCGACCTGCAAAATCCTTTAAAAATTGTATTGTTTTATCAAGATTTGAATACCGTTATCATTGTCGATAATCAGCTAAACGAAACCACCAATATCAATCTAAATGATTCGAATAATCCTATTGTTCCAATCGGCATTGGTTTAGCTTCAGGAAACCGCTTGTGGATTTACAACAATTTGACAATGAAAATTGGCCTTTATGATTATGCTAAACGAGATCTCAAGCCATTGACGATTCCCTTTGCAAATAATGTAACGAGCTACAGTTCAGATTTCAACTTCTTTCAATGGGTAGATGAAAAAGGAAATGCTTATCGGTGTGATGTATATGGGAAAATTAAGAGCCTGGGAGTCTTCCCAGACAATGAAGAAATCCAGTGGGTTTCTGACTCGATGTTGATCTATCGAAAAGCAAATAATTTGTTTGCTTATGACTTGCTTGAAAAAAAATCAAGTTTAATAGAAATTGAAGAAAAAACGTTTAAGAATTTTACTTACAAAGACCAAATTTTATCTATTTTTACAGACCACGGAATTACGAATTATAAAATAGCAGTACCATAATGCACATAGCAGTAGCAGGAAACATCGGAGCAGGAAAAACAACACTTACTCGTTTATTAGCAAAACATTTTAAATGGGAACCCCATTTTGAAGATGTGGTAGACAATCCGTATCTAGATGATTTTTACCATCAAATGGAACGTTGGTCTTTTAATTTGCAGATTTATTTCTTGAACAGTCGTTTTCGACAAATATTGCAAATTCGTCAAAGCGGAAAAAAAATTATTCAAGACCGAACCATTTACGAAGACGCGCACATTTTTGCGCCTAATTTGCATGCCATGGGCTTGATGACCAATCGTGATTTTGAGAATTACAAATCGCTATTTGAATTGATGGAATCTTTGGTTGAAGCGCCCGATATGTTGATTTATTTGCGAAGTTCGATTCCAAATTTAGTTTCTCAGATTCACAAGCGAGGACGCGAATACGAGAACTCTATTTCTATTGATTATTTAAGCCGACTGAACGAACGCTACGAAGCGTGGATACATTCTTACAGCAAGGGAAAATTGTTGGTTATCGATGTAGATAACATCGATTTTGTGAATAATCCTGAAGACTTAGGAATGATTTTGAACAAGATCAATGCAGAGCTCAACGGATTGTTTTAAGCTTGAGGCCTTTCTAGCAAATCCAATCTTCTTTTAAATTTTTCGATTTGTCGTCGATGTCTGAGTACATGAACACCAGCGTGCTCCATCATTTGTTCTATATCGTACACCTGACCCCAGCTCGTTTTGATTTTTTTATCTTCATCAAACTCCTCTATTTCATGGTCATGAATAGATTCAAAAGTCTCTATTGTGTACAAAATCAGATTTTCAAGATCATTGTGGTATTCCTCAGAAGACATCTTAGCCAATTTACCAGGTCGATTGTCTGAAATCTTTTTTAGTTTTCGAATGTAACCCGCATAGGAATAGCCGGAACTTATTATGTAAGTTAAGATGGTTTGAATAGATTGGGAATTTGCATCTTTGGTCGTTGAATCAACAATAGTCGTCAAGTTGGCGTACGAAAGATTGGCAATCACTTTCTGCATAGCAACGACTACGTTTGTATATTCCACAAGTAAAGCTTCAACGGCTCTCCTGGTACTTTTATGATCTATTGCTACAGCACCCAATTGT
>JBIKRP010000245.1:0-4170 GCA_044349145.1 Flavobacterium sp. | reverse complement strand
ATCGAAGCATTAGCTGAAAAAATAAACAAATCTCCAGCGACACATATTTTTGTTGGAGGAAGCAGTGTTGAAAATGCAATCGTAGATGATTTGATTGTATTTTTCAAAAAAAACACTTCGCTTCCTATAATTATTTTCCCAGGAAATCCGTCGCAAATATCTGGTAAAGCTGATGGTATTTTGTTCTTATCTCTGATATCCGGACGAAATCCGGATTATCTCATCGAGCATCAAGTTAATGCAGTGCCAATACTCAGAGAAACCAGCTTAGAGATTATTCCAACAGGCTATATTTTGATTGAAAGCGGCTCAGAAACTGCCGTTGCGCGAGTGAGTAAGACCAAACCATTAGATAGATACAATCCAGATTACATCCTTCAAACCGCTCAAGCTGGTGCGCTTTTGGGAAAAAAGCTAATTTACTTAGAAGCAGGAAGTGGCGCGTTAGAATCTGTTCCTGAAAACATCATTGCCTTGGTATCCAAAAATTTATCAATCCCGTTGATTGTTGGTGGAGGGATAAAAGAAATTCGAGAAATTCAATTGGCACATCAAGCTGGAGCAGATATCGTTGTCATAGGAACTGCTTTTGAAGAGAATCGAGACTTTTTTAATTAGAATGTAGATGGTAGATTTTTTCCTTGAATCTTATAAAGACGCTTCGGCAATACTAATAGTAATGGAGTTTCTAGCGTTTTCGTTAGGAATTTGGAGTGTTTTATTGGCTAAGAAGGTCAATATTTGGGTGTATCCAACAGGCTTAGTGGCCACTATTATTACAACTTATTTGCTTTATGTTGCTGGATATTTAGGCGATATGATGTTGAATGGGTATTTCTCTTTAATGAGTATTTACGGATGGTATCAATGGTCAAGTAAAAAAGAGAAAGCGGAAGCTGTATTCATTTCTAGAACGACGTCGAAAGAAAAAACAATTGGCATTGTGTTGTTTTTTATCACAATTTTTGTAGTTTTCGGAATCTATAATGCATTCCACTATCAAATTAAAATTGATAATTATATTGATATTCTAGCATCAGGAATTTTTTTTACCGCTATGTGGTATATGGCAAATAAAAAAATTGAAAGTTGGACACTTTGGATTATCGGAGATATTGTGGTGGTACCATTGTACGCATATAGAGGGTTGGGAATGTTGGCGTTACAATACCTAATTTTTACAATTTTAGCTATTTCAGCTTATTTAGAATGGAAGAAAATCTTAAACAACAAGATTCAAGCGTAATAAAAATAGCCTTGTATGGTCCAGAATCTACAGGCAAGACGACATTAGCAAAGCAGTTAGCAGCTCATTTTAATACTAATTGGGCTCCTGAATTTGCGCGCGAATATTTAGAACAAAAGTTGGAAAAAACAGGGCAAATCTGTGAGCCTGAAGATTTGTTGCCTATTGCTGTTGGTCAAACGAAAGCAGAAAACGAGGCACTTTTAACAGCAAATCGATATTTGTTTAGTGATACCTGTTTGTTAGCTACAAAAGTGTTTTCTGAAATCTACTATAGTTTTTGCGATCCCACGTTAGAAGAAGCAGCTAGTAGTCATCAATACGATTTATTCTTTCTAACAGACATTGATGTTCCGTGGGAAAAAGATTTGTTACGAGACAAACCAGAAGGAAGAGAAGAAATATTTCAAACATTCAGGTCGGCACTAATTGAAAATGAAAAGCCATATATTACACTTCGCGGTGACGCTGAGACTAGATTTCAAAAAGCCATTGAAATAATTGAAGATTTTGTTAGCGCTAAAGAAATCGGATTTAGGTCGCAGGACTTTGTTCATATTTACAAGAAAAATATTCAATTGCAAACTATTAAAGAGCATTTGGAGCTTTTTTGTAATGGAATTGAAAAAACAAACATCGCAAGACCTGCGTTAGTTAATGACGGAATAGTAAAATTAACCGACAATAAATTTGAAGAATATGCCTCCTACTTTGACAATACTAAAGGAAATCTAAAACTCCTAAAATTTGTTCCCGCATCCGGAGCAGCAAGTAGAATGTTTAAGTTCTTGAATGAGTTCTTGAATGAATTTGATGTAGAAAATGACACAATCAACAGCTACATCAACAAAAAAAACATGTCAAATCTTTCTGTTTTTCTTGCAGGTTTAGATAAATTTCCTTTTTTCGAGACCATAAGAACTATTCTTAAAGAGCTGTATTCCGATTATTCTTCTTGGAGTAGTGATAAGAAATATTACTATTTTATCAAGTTGCTTTTAGACCACGAATATTTTAATTTCAGTAGTAAGCCAAAGGCGATTTTGCCTTTCCATAAATATTCAACGCACACCGCAACGCCGATTGAAGAACATTTGAACGAAGCTGCGTTATATTGTTCATCAAATGGAGTTGCAAATTTACATTTTACGATTTCAGAAATTCATAAGTCTCAGTTTGAAAAAATTATTGAGAATGAAGTAAAGAAAGTTGAAAGCAAGTTCGACACCAAAATCAATATTGAATTTTCATTTCAAAACGCTTCTACTGACACTCTTGCAGTTACGATTGACAACATGCCTTTTAGGAATAGTGAAGGGAGTTTAGTTTTTCGTCCAGCTGGCCACGGAGCTTTACTCGAAAATCTAAGTAATATCGATGCGGATATTATTTTTATAAAAAATATTGACAATGTTATTCAAAATCACATTGAGATCATTTCACTTTATAAAAAAGCGCTAGCAGGATATTTATTAGAAAAGCAAAAATGGATGTTTGAAATTTTGTGTCAAATAGACAATAAGACGATTAAGGAAGATGAAATAGATGGTTTAGTTGACGATCTAAAGAATGAACTGAATATTGTTGTTTTAGAAGATTTTGTGAAGTATACATTTGAAAATAAAATTGAACAAATCCACAAGCTGCTAGACCGCCCCATTAGAGTTTGTGGAATGGTTAAAAATGAAGGAGAACCTGGTGGCGGCCCATTTTGGACTATTGATAGCAAGGGGCGTTTTTCTTTGCAAATTGTTGAAAGTTCTCAAATCGATGTAGAAAATACTTCACAAGCTAGAATATTTTCTAATGCGACACATTTCAACCCAGTCGATCTTGTTTGTTCCATAAAAAATTATCGTGGAAATAAATTTGACCTCAATAAGTTTGTTGATTATCAAAGCGGATTTATAGTAGCGAAGAATAAAAGTGGTATAGATATTAAAGCCTATGAATTACCGGGTTTATGGAATGGTGCGATGGCAGGTTGGATTACTATTTTTATAGAAGTGCCCTTGATTACTTTTAATCCTGTAAAGACTGTAAACGACCTTCTAAAACCTGCTCATCAGCCGCAATAATGGATTTAGACAAGATAAAATCAGAATTGAGTTTTAAAGCAGTCCGAAGTTCGGGAGCTGGTGGTCAAAATGTGAATAAAGTGTCCTCAAAAGTCATCTTAACTTTTGATATTCTTGAATCTAATGGATTGTCAAATAGTGAAAAAGAGCTACTCAAATCTAAATTAAAACCTAGGTTAACTTCTGATTGTGTTTTAATGTTGAATGGTGAGGAAGATAGAAGTCAACTAAAGAATAAAGCCTTGGTCACTAAAAGATTTTTTGAGATCCTCAAAATCGCATTGACAATACCTAAGCAGAGAAAAGCTACTAAAATCCCGCGTTCCGTCATCGAAAAAAGAATTAAATCAAAACGCAACAATTCAATGATTAAGCAAAATAGAAAACGGCCAGAGTTTTAATTTTCTTATTCTTTAAATTAAGTTTGGAATTCTAATTTATTGAATTACTTTTGCTCTGTCTCAAAGGGGTGCTCCAAATAACGAGCTGAGATTATACCCATCGAACCTGAACAGGTAATGCTGTTAAGGGAAGACAGATTGTAGAGGAAATGTCAATTTGTTATTCTAGCGAAATGTTAGAAAGTTACAATTTAAAATTTTACTGCAAAAAGTCAGAACAATCAATGTTAATTTAACAAAGAATAATTCCCCCTTTTATTCGTCTTTTATAACGAATGAAAAAGTCTGTATCAAAATTCTTAGCGCAACAAAAATTTTCTGTTGCTTTTCTTCTTCTATCCACTGGCGCATTTTCTCAGAATCAGCTTAATGACTCAACGAAAGTAAATACTTTGGCCGAAGTTCTGGTTTCGGCGATTCGAAGTACTTCAAAGACGCCAATAAG
>JBIKRP010000244.1:0-4177 GCA_044349145.1 Flavobacterium sp. | reverse complement strand
TCATGATCCTTGCGTTGTTCCACGCGCCGTTCCAATCGTAGAAGCCATGGCGGCAATAGTACTAGCTGATTTTTATTTACTTAATAAAATTTACAATAATAATGTTTAGAAGCTATTCCTGCTGTTCGCTATATCTTTTGCGCCACGCGAGCGAAGCGAACTGACGAAGTATACAATGGCGCAAAAGGATGCCGCTGCCATCAGGGCTAGGGCATCTCATTTCCATAACAACTCCCTTTTGAAATAAAATAAAATATGACATCAACAGAAACCAAAAAAAAATCCATTTTTTCCAACCTCACGACACAAATTCTGATTGCCATGTTTGTGGGTGCCATCCTAGGAATTGTCATTCACAACAATTGGAGTGCAGATAGCGCCAAGGAATTTAGCGGATATATTAAGTTGCTTGCAACTATTTTCATTCGCTTGGTTCAAATGATTATTGCACCACTGGTGTTCACAACCTTAGTGGTTGGAATAGCAAAGCTAGGCGATATCACAGCGGTAGGACGAATAGGAGGAAAGGCCTTGGGATGGTTTTTTTCCGCTTCATTAATTTCTTTGTTGATTGGTATGTTTTGGGTAAACCTTTTGGAACCTGGCGTTGGACTGCATCTCACTGACGTGGATTTATCGTCAGCATCCGAAGTGACGGAAAAAACACAAAACTTCTCCGCACAAAATTTTATCGAGCACATTATTCCAAAAAGCATTGTAGAAGCAATGGCGACAAACGAAATACTTCAAATCGTCATTTTTTCTATTTTCTTTGGATTGGCAGCTGCATCCATTGGTGATTACGCAAAACCAGTCGTAACAGCTTTGGATAAGACTTCTCACATCGTTCTAAAAATGGTAAACTATGTAATGAAGTTTGCGCCAGTAGGTGTTTTCGGTGCTATTGCAGGTGTTTTTGCCGTTCGTGATTTCAACGAGTTGCTATTAACGTATGCCAAGTATTTTGGTTCCTTTCTCGTCGGAATAACGTCGTTGTGGGTTTTCCTGCTTTTCATCGGATTTCTCTTCTTAGGCAAACGACTGAAAACGCTATTGAAACATATTGTAAGTCCACTAATAATCGCTTTCGGAACCACTAGCAGTGAAGCCGTTTTTCCCAAATTAACAGAAGAATTAGAAAGATTCGGTGTCAAAGACAAAATCGTTTCGTTTATGTTGCCTTTAGGCTATTCTTTCAATTTGGACGGCAGCATGATGTATATGACTTTTGCGAGTATTTTTATTGCACAAGCTTACGGAATAGATTTAACCATCGGAACGCAGCTCACCATGCTATTAGTTTTGATGCTGACGAGCAAAGGAATTGCAGGTGTTCCTAGAGCAAGTTTAGTCGTTGTTGCCGCGACCTGCGGGATGTTCAAAATTCCCATTGAAGGCATCGCATTAATACTACCCATTGACCACTTTTGCGATATGTTTAGAAGTGCAACCAATGTGCTAGGAAATGCATTAGCAACCTCGGTTGTTGGCAAATGGGAAAATGAAGATTAATTAATATCATGTTTTTTACTAAATTTATCATCACTAATCTAAAAACACTTCTTATGAAAAGAATTTTACTATCAATTTTTGCATTTACTTCCATTTTTGATGCGTCAAGTCAAATCCTACAATCAGACAATTTTGATGCTTTGCCTGTTGGCCCTGTCGGTACCGATGCAACGGGTACAATTCCTACCAACAATTACTACACCTTGTCAACCAACTACGATCTCGATCCGATTGCTGCCACTACAGGAACAAATGCTAGTGCCACTAATTTTCAAATCGTTAATGTTGGTGGTGCCAACGGAAACGTTTTACAAATTGAAGGAACCAACGGCGACAAAGGCAGAAGAAATATTTGGCAGGGAGGTTTAGCAGATCAGTGGGCTTTTAGAGACCCTGCACATGACAAAATTCAAGTTGAATTTGACTTGTATACCAGTGCCGGTGGAGGAGCCAGTAACAATACTAAAGGGATGTATATTTATGACAGTGCTACTGATGGCGCATCATTAAAAATTTTAGGTGGATTCGTTTTCAACACTAAAACGCGCATCCTTCAAGGTATAGGGTACTACACTAGCCCCACGGCGCCAATTGCAAACTACGGTTTCTTTTTAGGAGCTGCTAATACAAACATCACGCTACCTCCTAACGAATGGGTAAGACTTACGGTAAGTTTTAATAAATCGACAGGGCAGATTATTTGGAAAGGACCTGGTTTTCTTGGTCAAACGGGTGGCGCTGCGGCTGGGCTAGATCCTGATAAAGTAGCCTTTGTTTCCAGAAGCGGATCGGTACCTGCCAACGGAACAACCGCTGCAATTGTTAATGCTGCAGCATCCACTGAAGGCTTATTTGATAATTTGCTTGTTATTGCAACCAACACAGATCTTTTAGATGTGAATGAAATTGCTGCAACGGCTTTTGCTGTAACTGCTTTTCCAAATCCTGCTAGAGATTTTATTAGTGTAACTGGTAGTGATACCAACGCAATTACTTCTGTTGTGTTAACTGATATGAACGGTAGAATAGTTAGATCCGAAACTTATGATAATGAATCAAATATTGATATGAATATTTCAGATTTATCTAATGGAATATATTTGATGAAAATTTCTACTGAGAATGGCTCTTCTATTCAGAAAATAATAAAGAATTAAAGTAATAATTTCCAATTTGGAAAGAAACTAGGTGATACAATAATTATTTAGAAAAAGGAACAAATAATAATAAATTAAACTTAGATTTATAAAAATTTAAACAAAAAAAGATGAAAAGAAAATTACTGTTATTTACTGCTACACTAGCTACAGCCTTTTCGTTACAGGCACAAGTAACGATTTATGACACGACGCACGAAGGTCTTAACGGAGGAGAAATTACTCCTACTGCAAATGGTCTCAATACAAGTTATGGAGATGCAATTCAGTTGGCTGGTGCAGATAGACGGTTAGATGTCATCTCTGTAAACCTTTTTAATTTGACAGACACTTCGGATATTACGCTCACCATGACATTGTATTCTGATTGTCCAACACTAACGGGTACCGCTGCCTGCGGCTCAGGAACTGGAACTTTGATTCCATTTTCGGAAAACGTAGTTATATTAGAAGCACCACCAACAACGGGACAATTTGTTGTCGACTTTGAATACAATGGTTTAGACATTACTGATTTTGCCACTGACAATACGATTACTGTCATGCTCAGAGCAAGCAGAAACAATGTGTATTGGATTACTAACGAGACTCCAGTAATTGGAAGTACTCCTGCAGGCGACACGCCGCTAAGCACAGTGACACGTTGCGGAAGTACTGCCGCAAATAACGGTTGCAACCGTGCTATTGCAGCACCAACAGTAAATAATCTGGGAATGAAAATTACAGCATTACCAAATTTAAGTGTTTCGCAATTTTCTGCATCGGATATCACTATCTCGCCTAATCCTGCTACAAATATCATTAGCATAGCAAGCAATCAAAACATTGGAATAAATGCTATCGAGATCTCTGATTTAAATGGGAGAGTGGTTCAAAACCAATCTTTTGAAAACGTATCTAGCCTCGAAATGAACATTGCTAATATCGCTTCTGGCGTCTATTTGCTAACTATTGTTTCTGATAAAGGAACAATTACTAAGAAAATTGTAAAGAACTAATACAGCAAAATAAGCTGAAATTCACTCCTTAAGAAATTAAGGAGTTTTTTTTATAAAAATTTGGACTTTAATTCTTCTGTTGGAATCATACAATTTTGTTTTTTTCCATACCAAGAATACCTGTTTTTGGCAACATAATCGTAGAGAGCGTTCCTTAAGGTTGTTGGAATAATTCTAAAAACAGTACCCAAATGAAAAAGACCACCTAAATTTTTAGCGACTTGAAGCGCAGCATTCGACTTGTAATAATATGCAACGCCAGGCTCATATAACACTACAGAATCAATGTTCTTCAAATTAATACCAATATGAGCAATAATCTTTTGTCCCAAATCTGATTGTAATGCTACAAATCGAAATTGATCTGAGTTGTCATGCTTAATTACAAACTGTACAGATGCTTCGCACAAATTGCAAAGTCCATCAAACAATATAATTTTCTTTCCGATAGGCAAGTCCAACATACTTTACTTTTTTGATTCTACAAATTCCAATACTTCAATACTAACG